>JAOUKM010000015.1 GCA_029882535.1 Candidatus Bathyarchaeota archaeon | reverse complement strand
CAGTAATTATAAATATGAACAGTCAGGTTAGAAAATGCTTCCTCATTCTCGTAAATATTCTCAGTAACTTGATTAACACTCAACAGCTCCGACGGCCTTTCAATTTCCCACGCAACTGTTTCAGCAACCACTTCCTCAACCAACGGCTGATGCGAAAAAAACCCGTTCAAAGAAAGCACAACCAAGCTTACAGGAACAATCACTGCCAGAATAGCCGCCGATATCACCCACTTCCGACGACTCCTTTGCTCTATTCCTATTCTCCCCTTCAATTTACTCCTCACCCACCGTCAGAGTTAAAACAATTTAAGCATAAAAGAATAGCATAATCAATATTTATAATATTATTGGTTCTAAATACACACATTGTTCTTTGTACTCCGTCAAATGAATTTGAACCTGCTTGTCCAAGCATAGAAAGGTGATTTTTCCACATCTTAAATTAAATGGGTCGGGCTGGACTTGAACCGGCGACCTTCTGCGTGTCAGGTAGATGTCCTAACCATGCTAGGCGACCGGCCCCTAGAGATATTTTACAAAAGAAATTTACTAAGAAAGTTTTTGGGTTGTTTGTTTTCGGGAGGATATGTGTGCGTGTCTCTTAGACATTTCCAGATTTTATTTAGAGCCAAATAAAACCTATAGGAATCTAGGAGTGACACACATCACTCCGCAAAACTTTACAAGAAACAAAACCCCAAACAAACAAGCAGAAGTGAAACAGTTGACAAGAAAAGCAGCAGTTCACAAAAAAGGAACCCTAAAACTCATGGACATCATCAAAGCCACCGAAACAAACAAGAACTTCTACAAAGCCGGCGCCATCGCACTGTTCATCGGCGTTGTCAGAGGCGAAACTAAAAACAAAGAAAAAGTCGAGAAGCTTGAACTAGAAGCCTACGAAGAAAAAGCAAACGAAGCCTTAAAAAACATCTGCAACGATCTAAACAAAAAAGAAGGAATAATCGACGTGCAAATTCATCATCTACTCGGCGAATTTGAAGTTAGTGAAGAACTCGTCTATGTCCTAGTTGCAGGAGCTCACAGAAGTAAAGCATTTCCAGCCTTGCAGGAAGCAGTGGAACGATACAAAAAAGAAGTTCCCATCTTCAAAAAAGAATACATAACAACTGAAGAAGGCAAGACAAAATCCTACTGGGTAAGTGAACGGAAACTACATGGTAAGTAGTTCTTTGGGAGGATACTAATGACTTACAAGGACTCCGCACCTTTCTACGACCTCTTTGCAAGCGAAAACGATGTTCCCTACTACAAAGAGTTAGGGTTGCAGCATGGAAGTGCTTTGGAAATAGGTATAGGCACTGCGAGAGTGGCCTTAGAACTGGCGAAAGCAGGCGTAGAAGTCTGGGGCATCGACAATTCACCTCATATGCTGAATGAAGCGAAAAAGAAACTGGAAAAAGAAACGGAATCGGTGCAGAAACGCGTTGAACTTTTTGAAGCGGACATGAATAATTTTAACTTAGACAGAAAATTCCCTCTAGTATACATTCCTTCGTCAACCATCCAACACTGCGCCGAACAAGTAGACCAAATTTCTTGCTTAAAAACAATAAACAAACACCTGTCGAGAACTGGTCTCTTAGCCTTTAACCTAATCTTACCTTCAGCAACCTACAACAACAATCTACGATTCATCGGCAAAGTAGAACATGGCGACATTACAATAATGCGTTTCATCTCCTACCAGCCAAACTGGCAAGAGCAACTCCTCGAAGTCCTGCTGCTTTTTGAAATCTACAAAAACGGGGAAATGACCAAACGCATCTACGATGCTTCTACTATAGCAATGATAAGCAAACGAGAGATTGTTCTTCTTCTCGAAAAAACAGGGTTTAAAATTAAAAACCTTTATGGAGATTATAACAAATCAAAGAAAGTAGTAAATCAAATGGTCATAGAGGCGAGAAAGGTTTAGCATAGCAAACTATTGTGTTTTTGCCCATTTAATCCACGAAGCGACTTTTTCCAAAGATGGTTTTTCGGTTTCTTTGATTTTTCCTTCTTCTATGTAGAGTTCAGCAACCTTCGATATTCTGGCGCCTAAACTAAAAGTATCCTGAAGAGCCAGCTCTTGCTTAGAATTTACTCCACTCTTCAAAAGAAGCACCGCATCCTCATGTTGAACTCCTGGAATCATTAACAACTGTATTACGCTTTGCAAGCTATTTGCTTCACTCTCAGTCATAGTCTTTGTCAACGCTATTTCCACAGGGCTTTTCAACAGCAAGTCTTCAATTTTCTCTATGCCGCTCAGCTTTAACTGTTGAACTGTGCCTCGTTTCAGTAGTTTTCCTTCAATTGCTTTCATTTCATCAGTGCTAGTTAGGTAGGGTTCGGGAACGGAATCAATTTTCTCCATGATTTCTCGAATATTTTTCAAGTCTTTTTCAATAGACTCTATGGTATTTAGTTTCTTTTCTAATTTGGGCAAATCCTTTTGAGCAGTTTGAATTTTGTCTATTTTCTGTTCGATTTTCATCAGCTTCTTTTGCATTGTTCCAAAGGTTTTTTCATGATTATCTATGCTTTTTTTCAACTTATTGTCCGATTCCCCAAGTTTTTTTTGCAATGCTTTCATGCTTTCTTTTAACTGGAATTCTCTCAGCCCAAGCTTTGTGAGAGCCTCATCGGTTGAATCTTTAATTTCCTCACTTTTCACATCCAGTTTTTCTTCAAAATCTTTACCTAATTGGTGTAATGGCAAGTCCAATGATTCGCTGCGAAAAACCACGAAGCAAACTGCTCCTATGAAAGAGAAAGTCATTGTCAGAGTTGCAACGAAGTAGGTAGTGACTTCTATTTGGAATGAAAGAATGGGGATCATGCTGGCGCCTCCAGTCTGCCACGAAATCCACGCGTGAAAAGTGCCTAAAGTAGCTAAGAAACCAAATATGATAAGTATCCAAACTGCAAAAGCCTTTTTGGAAGTCAACTTTATCCCTTAACATGCTAGTGGACTTGGCAATTTAACGTTATGAAGCAACAATAATTATTACTAGCGTGTAATTGTAACCCTGAAAGAGTTTTTACGTCTACGAAACACTGTATCATTCAAAAACTATGAGTAAGGTTTGGATTATAGAAGTTATCTCTAAAAAAGAAACCCCACAGCTTTTTTAGAGAATTGACTGTCGCTGTTCAATATCTTCTATTGGAACAGGTGCTTCTTCGTTTTCTTCGCTTGGTTCAATCTCTTCTTCCGTCTTTTGTTGATCAGTCTGCATTTCCTGTACCTCCATTGACTCCATTGCCTCAGGTTGCTTAACTTCTTCTTCAATGATTTCTTCGCTTGATGTTTCTTCGGTTTCTTCTTTTGGCGCTGTTAACTCTTCTTTTTGAGGTTCAACGTATTCACTTAGTTTTCTTTGTTCCTTTTCCTCTTTAAGTTGTGTTGCTGCTTTTATTTTCTCGGCTTGATGAGTGATTTCAGAAGCTGATGCGGGTTTTCGAGTTTTCTTGAAAATATACAAAGTAACAATTATTGATAGAGATATGTTCACCCAAGACATTCCAAAAACTATTCCAGAGAAAACCCAGTAGGGCATTGCCCATCTATAGTTGAATTGCAAACCGTAGTTGTAAAGGTCATTATGGACTATGTAGTTTATCTGTGTTAGGCTGAACATGGTAAAAAGAGAAGCTGCTGCCATTAAGATTAGAACTGCGCCTACTGCTGATGGGTTAACGTCGAGTTCCATACGGCGACCTTGATAGTTTAAGGCGGCAAAAACGCCATTAAATGTTGTGACTTCTAAATCAGATTCCGAAATTAGTAATTCAAATAAGCTAAAGGCATTGTTACATGTCTCTTGAAATTGAATAAATGCTATTGGAAATTTTGCAAACTACGATGGCTTTCTTATTTTTTACAATATTGATTATGGATAAAGATGTATAGGTAATAAACTAATTATATCAAGATAAATTATCATTCTTTTCTCGGTGTTCCGATTTGGATGCACAAAATTCCCGCACACAATTTCAGACACCTATAGAAAGATACAACCCTCTAGAGGTACGTTCCCCAGCTGAAGAAACAAGGAGACACCGGTTTTCTGCACTTGTAGATGGAATCTGCATAGGAGTTGGCATGGTTTTTATCTTTCTTGGAGTGCTGATGCCGATAACGAGTGTTGCAATGTTGGTGCCGGGATTAATGTCAGTTATTGGTGGCGTTGTTGTCTTGGCTGTAGGAGCAGTTGTCGAAGTATACCATTGGGCCAAGCTCCACTAACAGGAATAGGACTACAAACAATTTTTCAATTTGCAGGTTTAAGCGTACAAGCCAGAAGATAATTGGCGTATGTCTTTTTATCCCTAAATGCTTAATGGAGGAACTTGAATTTGTATAATTTCTGGAGCGCGGCATAGATGACTAAGAAAGCGCTATTTGTCTGCGTCGAGAATGCAGGGCGAAGTCAAATGGCTGAAGCCTTCACAAACTTACACAGTAAGGGAAAGGTTAAAGCATCTAGCGCTGGAACTACGCCGTCTAATCGTGTTCATTCTTTAGTAGTAAAGGTAATGATGGAAAAAGGAATCGACATCACCAAAAACAAACCTAAACTTCTAACCACCAAAATGCTTCCAGATGCTGACATAGTTATTGTCATGGGCTGTGATGCAAAGGGGTTTTGCCCCGCACCTTTACTTAAGAAGGTTATTAATTGGGAATTGGAAGACCCCAAAGACAAACCTATAGAAAAAGTTAGGCAGATCAGAGACGAAATAGAAAGGAAAGTTTTGAAACTGATTTCAGATCTTGAGAATTAGAATGAAAAGATAAGGGGTCTTAACTGCAAGTTGGACATCCAAAGCTGAAATCTGCAAGTGTTCCCTCGCTTTCGACAGGTCGCAGAACCTGCTTTTCTCGGCTGCCATATCGATAGACGGTTACGCCTTTGCATCCCAACTTGTAAGCAAGCCAATAAGCCTTGTCAATGTCATCAGGTGTAGCCCTATTTAGAAAGTTTATAGTTTTTGAAACCGCATTATCCGTGTATTTCTGAAAGGCTGCTTGCATGCGGACATGCCATTCAGCACTTATGTCATGAGCCACAACAAATAGTCGTCTCACACGCTCTGGAACCTCTTCCACATCTTGTACAGAAGTCTTTCTCGCAATCCTTTTTATCAGCTCCTCACCGTAGAATCCTTCTTTCAAAGCCATACTTTCGAACAACGGATTCACCTCAATAAGACTTCTTCCAAGGCTTTCTGCAACTTCACGAATGTAAACGATTGCAAAAAGTGGTTCAATTCCTTGCGAGCAACCAGCGATTATGCTTATGGTGCCAGTAGGGGCAATTGTTGTAACTGTGGCGTTTCTCATAGTTTTGAACTGTTTCTCCCAAACACTTCCACGAAAATTTGGAAAACTTCCCTTCTCTTCGCCTAACTCTACACTCATTTTCCTTGCTTCCGTGGTTATGAATTTCATGAGTTTTTCTCCAGTTTGCAGCCCCTCTTCTGTGTCGTATCTTATGCCCATCTTAATGAGCGTATCCGCAAAGCCCATTACTCCCAAGCCGATTTTCCTGTTTCCTTTAGTCATTTTCTCTATCTCCGGCAACGTGTAGACGTTGGCATCAACCACGTTGTCTAAAAACCTCACAGCTAATCTCACCGTTTGCCTAAGCCTATCCCAATCCATTTTACCATCATTTGCCACAAACTTGCTTACGTCGATGCTTCCTAAGTTGCAGGACTCGTAAGGCAAAAGAGGTTGTTCGCCGCAGGGGTTGGTGGATTCAATTTGCCCTAAGCTAGGTGTTTGGTTGTGCCTGTTTATCGTGTCTAGGAAAATCACACCAGGTTCACCGTTTTTCCACGCCATCATTATCATGAGATTCCATATTGCCCTCGCCTTCAGCATCTCTACTGTTTCGTCACTTCGCGGGGTTATCAAATCAAAGTCGCCATCTTTTTCAACTGCATTCATAAACTTGTCAGTAACGGCTACTGAGATGTTAAAGTTCCTTAGCACTCCTTCCTTTTCTTTCGCAACAATGAAGTCCATGATTTCAGGATGATCAACACGTAATATGCCCATATTAGCGCCTCGACGACGACCACCTTGCTTCATCACCTCTGTTGCTGTGTCGTATATTTTGGCAAAGGATATTGCTCCAGAGGCTATGCCTCCTGTGGTTCTCACAACGTCTCCTCTGGGCCTGAGTCGTGAGAAGGAGAAACCGGTTCCTCCACCCGTCTTGTGAATTATAGCAGATGCTTTCAGCGTGTCGAATATGCTTTCTATGGAGTCTTCTATGGGTAGGACAAAGCAGGCGCTGAGTTGTCTGAACATTGTGCCTGCGTTCATGAGTGTGGGGGAGTTGGGAATGAATTCAAGGTTTGTCATCATACGGTAGAACTTATTTTCGTATTTTGTAACGTCAGCGTCACTTTTGCCATATTGCCTTTCAACTTCAGCTAAGCTTCTTGCGATTCGTCTGAACATTTGACTAGTAGATTCTATCACTTTGCCTTTCTCGTCTTTTTTGAGATAACGTCGCTCTAATACAAGAATGGCGTTTAGAGGGAGTTTAAGCTCGTCTACGACGCCTAGGAGACCCTTCATTCTTCTTATTTTGGTTCGCTTCTGTCGATAAAGAATGTAAGCCTTCGCCATACTGGCCTGTCCGTTTTTTATGAGCGTTTTTTCCACAAGGTCTTGAACTTGCTCCACGCGGGGTATCTCGTCTGGCTTAAGTTGCTTCTCTAACTGTCTTACAACATACTCAGCAAGGTTTGCGGCAAGTTGTCTATCCTTTATCCCAACAGCCTTTTCAGCCTTCCAAATTGCTTCAGTAATCTTGTTGGAGTCGAACTCTGCGATTCTACCATCTCTTTTCTTAATTTTCTCAATTGTAACCATGTAAGACGCTCCTAGTTATGAATGCAAACTTTCTCTTTTTAACTATTAGGTTGAAATTTTGCGATCCCTCAATCTCAAAAAGGTATTTATCATACATACATCAGTCCCAGAGGGTCTCAAGTCCTTTCTAAAGGCACACTTGAAATGTGTCATAATCGCTTCGATAGAGGAAATCTCTATGAATTATGAGACTTGAATGATGGATGGGGGAAAATTGGGTTTGCGGGTGATATCTCCAGTTTTACTGTATTAAAGGAATTATTTTCAAGTATTTTTCTATTAGGGAAGAAGTCTGTGGCTACGCTCTGTTAGGAGAGCCACAGGTTCGAGTAATGCGGAGATGATTTGTGGGTCTTCTTCCCTTTTGAAGGAATCTCGAGAGTAGTTCCGAATGTAGACTCGAGGAGTTCGTGTTATCACAGCGCGCACGATTTTTTTCACAATTCCAACTATTCTCTCCAGACATCTAGGGGAGGTTTATGGCCTGACGGTATTGGTGATTTGTACTTTCTATTTCTCAACCTTCGCTTTTGCTCTTCTTGAGCTTTGCTCAAATGCTTTTCATCTACTAGGAGGTCTATAACGGTGGCAGCCATTATTTTAGCTGCGAACAATAGCGATTCGTGACCAAGTCCAACTCCACTCTGCGCTACTGCTTGCCAAGAATGACCAAGTGTTCCCAGAACCCAAGTGGCTGTGCTAAACTCTACAGTTGGCACATGCCAGCTGACATCCGCCACATCTGTGCTCCCATGAATAGTTTCACCTTCGCCCCATGGACTTGGGATTTCATCGTCTATTAACTTGTCTGCGAGGTTTTCCCATCCTGGACGCTTTGACTTTTTCAGTTGGGCAATCTTCGTTTCCTGTGAAAACGTTTCTGCAATTTTCTCAGCAAACTTCAAGTCTTCCTCGCTGTATTCGGGTAGTCCTATTTCTTCCATGTTCTTCACGATTAGCTCCGCAATAGCCCTGTTTGGAACAACGTTATAGGTTCCTTCCATGAACTCCGTCTTCACCTTAGTTCTGGTCATCATCGATGCTCCCCTAGCTATGTCAAGTATCCAATCATAGATGAATTCCAACTCTTCTCTCTCTGGAGCTCTGACATAGTACCAGCTCCTAGCGTATGATGGTACGACGTTTGGCTGGTCTCCGCCTTTTTCAATCACGTAGTGTATTCGGGCATCTTGGATTACATGTTCCCTCAAGTAGTTGACACCAGTGTTCATCAGTTCCACTGCATCTAAAGCGCTTCTTCCTTGTTCAGGGGAACCTCCAGCATGGGAAGCCTTACCATAGAAATGGAATTTGACGGAGTTGACAGCCAAGCTGCTTCTTAAATCAACGGAATTCATATCGTTTGGATGGTGGCTGATTACTGCGTCAACGTCGTTGAAATACCCATCTCTCACCATAAAGACTTTCCCCGAAAAGTTTTCTTCTGCAGGAGTTCCAAAGAATTTCACAGTACCCTTGATATTATGCAATTCAAGGGCAATCTTAGCAGCGATTGCCGCTGCCATGCCACTCGTTCCATGAATGTTGTGCCCACATCCGTGCCCAGCCATGCCAGACGCTAGTGGCTCTTTCCATGGAATCTTCTTCTGCGACAGCCCTGGTAACGCATCGTACTCACCCATTATCCCTACAACTGGCTTGCCTTCACCCCATGTTGCCACAAACGCTGTTGGCATATCAGCAATACCGCGTTTAACTCTAAACCCGTTCTTCTCCAACTCGTCAGCCAGAAGTGCTGAGGACTTGACCTCAATCAACCCAAGCTCAGCAAACTCCCAGACTTTGTCGCTCAAATCAATGAGTCGCTTATTACTGTTTGATATCCAAGCAAAAGCGGATTCCTTGGGAGAAGACATCTGAAACACCTTTCGGTAAATAGTGCTCTGCTGTATCTTATAGCTTGCGCCGTGTGCCCTTCATACTTGACATGAAAAGATAAAACTTATCTGAAGCTGGGGTTTGCGGGAGATATCTCCACTCTTTGTGGGTTCAATTCCATTCCCGGCTTCCAAATTCAAGCCTATTTCTCTGGGCGAACCCCAATCTATAACTACTTGCGTTTTCTGAACAGCTTCATGTTTTCCACGTCGTAGACATATTCATAGCCAATTTTTATAAGCTTCCTTGCTTCCTCTACATTTGCTGCCGTTTTGTATAGATATTCATCGTCCTCAAAGGTTGCCAGCTGTCTATATATCAAGGATTTCTTGATGTTCTTATGATCAAGGACACACATGATACATAGGATGTCGTTTGTTTTTGTGGTAGTCCTTTAGTGGCCTTCCAGTGTAGGAAAGTATGGAAGGTCATTCGCTGAACCCTCGGCCTCCCAAGTTTTTGGAGTATTCGCTTGTGCTGCCTTTGGTATGATCTGGCGAAGCCTCATATTGAAATAGTTACCAAATACGCACGCCTGATTGCGCACATGGGTTTAGATGAAGCACATCACGCACGGGACCATTCGAGCATTTGCTCATGCGACAAAAAAAGATGGGTTTGGGGACTTGAGGGGAGAAAGGAGAAGGGTTTAGAATCATTCACGAAACATGTATCCCCAACCCACACTTTAATGATATGGATTTGACTTTTTAAATGTATGTGGCTGTGATGCAACAGCAACATAATCTTAAATATCTAGTGTCTTAAAACAAAATTATTTCAGATGGATGCGGGTGAAAACTCCTTTCTCTCTCTCAACTGCCAAAGATTTTTTATGAAGCGTAGTTGCACGCCCGCACATTAATACACTGTCAAATCTCTCTAAAAGCTTTGGGGAACTAAGTTCTATTTCAAGCCAAGAACGCTTACTGCGACAAGCGTGTGTATGCGCTTGTTATACTTTTCTGATTTCCATTCTTCCTAGTTTTTTGTCCAAGCCTGTGAACAAGACTGTGCCGTGAGCTCTGGCTAACTCGGTGTATAGGTTTATTGGGTCTTTAGTTTTGTTTAGTATGTTGGCGTCGTAAGCGCAGATGGCAATCAGTGGGATCTCTAAGACTCTGTGTAATGCTTGCTCATATTCAATTAGTTCTCGGATTAAGTTATGTTTGAAGAAGCATCCCAACTCTCCGGTGACTCTTAGTCCCTTAAAGCCTTTTTTTAAGGCTTCATTGTAGAGTTTGTTCCATAGATTTATCGTGTTGGTCACGCTGAACTTTCCTTCTATTATGTAAACGTCTTCGTATCCAAAGATGCGTAAAGCGCCTGTTTTTTCGTATTCTTCAACCTTGAGGCCGAACCGTTTCATGGCTTCCTTTGCTTGGCTTGAGTTCACGTCAGAAGTCACATACACTCCAGCTTCACCTTTATCCAATCCAGCTTTAAGGTAGTTGAAAAGAACGTTGTATTTTGCTTCTGGATTATCATACACGAATATTAGGTGGTTTGTGGGTCTCAATTGTTCCATATAACTGATCACTTTTTTGGGAACAGCGGTCGTTTCAATGGTCTTCCAACTTATAGAATTATGCCAAAGGTTTTCAAAATCCCCTTGAAAGACTCCCACGAGGCTGTCGCTGTTTGTCCATAGACAAGGATTTCCTGCCATGTTCCCCTCTGTGGTGGTTGAGATCAAAGCTTCTTTTAAGTCAACAATTATGTAATGACTTGAGGGCAGATCCATATACCTTAAATCAACAGGGGCACCAGATAATATGCGCTCTTCTATAACCCTCGGAAGGGAGGCTTCATACTCGGACAGTTCTGATATTATGCGAATTCTTACTCCTTTCTCTGTGATTCTCTTGAGTTGCTCAGAGAAAGTGTGAATGAACTGCATGATTTGACTTTCGGAAAGTACAATGCCTAATTCTCTCTCAGCGTTTTTTATCATAGTCAACATCTTACCCATAATGCTTTCTCGCTTTGGAATCAGAACGAAATGTGTTTTTTCTTCCATTTCTAATCTCGGCGCTCGCACAAAATGCTTCAAAAACGTTTTTGTTTTGGCTTTTAATGTGGACACTCTGTCGTGGGCTGTGTCTTCTTCATATTTGATCAGAATGGAAAGGGCATCTTCTACCGGCGTAGCTCTGATTTTAGCTGGTGTTCCCAACAATTTCTCAACCAAACCCATTTTTTCGAGCTTCGGCAATATTCTGTAGACATCTTCTCGACGCACTTTCGACGCTCTTGAAATTTGGCTGACTGAGGCCAACCTCAATCTAGCTACGGCTATATACACTTTTGCCTGATTACGAGTGAGCCCGAAGTCAATCAACATCTCAACATTCTTTTCTGAATGTAACAAAGCAAACCCTCTGAAAGGATTAACTGTTACTGTTTTATCACAGTCACATATATTTATTACCTTACGCTTCTATGAAGGGCTGTCTTGGAGATCATGAGCCATGGCTACAAGGAAGCTGAAGTCACCCATATGAACGTGAACAGCATGCCTGAAGACACGCACGAGGAAAGGAAAGCCGCGATAGTGGTCCTCATAAGCTTAAAGCAGGAGGCAAAAAACAAAAGCAGTGAGGAGCTTGAGGCTCAGATTCGCGAGGCGCTTGAGGAAAGCTTCGTGAGGATCCCATGGGTGATTGTGGAGAATGTTATCGTTGTTGAAGAATGAACATCGTACGTGAAGCACATTAACTGTTACTGTCGTATAACAGTCAAGCATATTTAAAAACTTACATTATCTTACTAGCGCTGTGTGTCTAATATGAAGGAATACGATTTAATATCAATAGGAACAGGCTCAGCGATGAATATTGTAGGTGTTATGATCCAAGAGAGTCCAAAGATGAAGGTGGCTGTCATAGATAAAGATGAGCCGGGTGGTATTTGTTTGACCCGAGGCTGCATACCGTCTAAGATGTTACTATATCCTGCTGAGTTGGTAAGAACAGTTGGGAGGGCTGGGGAATTCGGCATAGAAGTCGCCATTCGGAAGATAAATTTTGAAATGGTTATGGAAAGGATGAGGACCATTATCTATAAGGACATAAACATGATACGTCAGGGGCTTTCCCACTCTGAAAACATAGATTACTACCCGACTGTTGCCGAATTTGTTGACCTGTACACGCTGAAGGTTGGTAATGAGACAATTACGTCAAAGATGATTTTCCTGTGCACTGGGTCAAAACCCATAATACCTCCAATCCAAGGGCTGGAGGAAATAGGTTATCTTACAAGCGATACAGTTCTCAAGATGAATCGACTACCTGAGAGTATTGCTATAGTAGGCGGAGGATACATAGCTGCGGAATACGGCCATTTCTTTTCAGCCATGGGATCTAAAGTAACCGTAATCGGCAGGAATCCCCAGTTTCTCAAACAAGAAGAACCGGAGGTGTCGGCGCTAGCTAAGAAGGAGTTGGAGAAACACATGACAATTCTCACAAATCACGAGGTGCGTGAGGCAGAGAAGACTTCGATGGGCAAGAAGCGGCTTGTCGCTGTCAACAGAGAGAATGGAGAGAAGGCGGTGATAACTGCAGACGAGATACTGATAGCTACCGGAAGAGGCCCGAACACAGACGTGCTTCATCCTGAAAGAGGAGGGGTAGAAACAGACAAGAGAGGATGGATTACCGTCAATGAGTATCTAGAGACTTCGCAACCAAACATTTGGGCTTTTGGTGACGCTAACGGCAGACAGCTCTTCAAGCATGCGGCAAACTACGAATCTATAATCGTATACTACAATGCCATATTGAAGAAGAAGGTAAAAGTCGATTACCACGCGATCCCCCACGCAGTTTTCACGTATCCCGAAATTGCAAGCGTCGGTCTCAGAGAGAAAGAAGCAATTGAGAGATACGGAAAAGACAAGGTGCTAATCGGAATCTACAGATACGAAGACACCGCTAAAGGAGAAGCCATGGGTGTAAAAGACTACTTTGTCAAGGTAATCGTTGAGAAGGGAACCACGAAGATCTTAGGGGCACATATCATTGGACCCTATGCCTCTGTTCTAATACAAGAGATAATAAACCTAATGTACACACCTGAACAAAGCGCAGAGCCAATAATCAACGGAATGCACATCCACCCCGCTCTAAACGAGGTAGTAGAAAGGACTTTCCGTTCCCTTATGCCACCGGACCAATACCATCAACTTATCGAGCACCACCAACACTAGATGATTCCAAATGCCCAGAGAATTGTGTGTAGGAAACGGCAATTTTCAAGTGAACTTCGACAACGACATGAACATTAGAGACATGTTCTTTCATACATTAGTTGGAAGTGTGAGGGCTTTAGTGATTTGTTCCATATTCACATATTTCTTTTAGGGGACACTCACCACATTTCGGGTTCTGTGCTCTGCAAGTGTTTTTGGCAAGTAGCCAAAGTAAGCCTGAGGCTCGTTCTCGATATGCTTCTGGTAGAAATTTCATGTAGGCTTCCTGTACTTCGTTGTAGTTAGCGTTGGTTTTTGCTATTCCGACCCTCTTGGCTACTCTGTCGAAATGAGTGTCGATAGGCAGAATCTTTTGATATGAATATCTGCTTGTTAAAAGAACATCCGCAGTTTTGTCACCAATACCGGGTAACTCCATCAAATTCGTTTTTGCCTCTTCTTTCGGCAAAGCAAGCACTGATTCAACATCGCCGTTAAACTTTTCTAAGACAGCTTTTGAGATGTCTCTTAGACGTTTAGCCTTGATGTTATAAAGTCCTCCGCTTCTAATAGCCTCTTTCAACTGATCAATATCTGCAGACGCAAGCACTTCGGGCGTAATTTCAAACTTTGCTGCCAAACCCCTGTAGGCGCGGATAGTATTGGCGTTGCTTGTATTCTGGGAAAGAATAGTGATGACCAACTTTTTGAACTGGTCTTTGAAAGAGTATTCTTCAGGCCAGATCGTTTCCCAAAGCGGGCCATACTTTTCCTCTAAAGTGTTCAATAATCTGGAATCTAAAATTGTCAAATAGTTTCTTCTCCCAGTTTTTATCATTGTCGTCCTCACCTAAAACACTGTCGCACACGTGCAAAGGCTACTGCTGCCAATCTAGGATAAGATTGAACGCGCGCGTAAAAAAGGAAATTGGGCTAAAATCTCCCTGAAAACGAGCATGGGGCACTTTTCAGTCTAATAGGATTGCTGGTGCGTCTCTGGTTGCGCCATCGGTCGCAATAATCTTAATATTCTTCGCATTAAATTTCACAAGCTCGACATTTCATGTTTAAAAACAAAGATGGTTTGGCCAGATGATTCTTCGTGACTTAGGCAAAACAGGCTTGAAAGTCGGCGAAATAGGATTGGGAACTGAGCATCTCAAAAGAGCAAGCAAGGAAACCGTCATGTCAGTTGTCGGTAAAGCCATCGAGAACGGAATCAACTACTTCGATCTCCTCTTCAACTTTTCTGTCTACCTCGAGAATTTTGGCGCTGCCTTCCAAGATAGAAGAGACAGAGTCATTCTCACAAGTCACCTTGGATCAGCTGACAGAAACGGTCGATATTTTAAGACTCGTAGCATCAATAAGTGTGAAAGTACATTCTTGAATGCCTTGTCCACGCTGGGCACAGATTACATTGACATCATTAATGTACACTACGTCAAAGACATGAAAGAATTCGAGGAAATATCTTCTGATCACGGGGTGCTAGAGCTCGCGCATCGTCTGAGAGATGAAGGAAAGGCGCGTTTGGTCGGGATAAGCACACATGATGTTTCTGTTGTTAAGAAAGCTGCGGAAAGTGGAAGATTTGACGTCGTGACCTTCCAAGTCAACATGGCAAACAACGCCCTACTAGGGAGAAACGAGGCGCTAGCTGCTTGCGCCCGAGAAAGCGTGGGTCTGGTGGCTATGAAACCCTTTGCAGGAGGTTATCTTTTGCGGCAAAGTAAAACAGTTGGAATTGCACCGATTAGGAAAGGGGGCGGTGAGAGAGTCAAATTGAAAATTCCATCATCTATGACGCCAATCCACTGCCTCGCCTACGTTCTTTCGCAAATAGGCGTCTCCACGACTATACCAGGGGTAAGAAGCATTGAAGAGCTTGATGGCATCTTATCCTACGTTGGCTCAACAGCCGAAGAGAAGGATTTCTCGGAAATCCTCAACAATTTCAAAGAATACGAAACTGGCCAATGCGTCTACTGCAATCACTGTCTTCCATGTCCCTCTAACATCGACATAGGAGAAGTCACACGCCTGCTTGATATTGCGAAGTTCCGTTTGACCGAAGAAATGAAGGCCAAATACACCACCCTTCAATCCAAGGCCTCCGAATGCATCAAGTGCGGCGTCTGCGTTGATCGCTGCCCATTTGAAGTAGACATTGTCTCCAACATGGAAAAAGCCGCAAACCTTCTGGAACAATAGAGTGCACGCATAGGTTGCGCGCGCAATTTGTCCCGTTTTGTCCCAAAGAAAGGCTAAAATAATGGTTTTTCGGACACATTTGAACTATATTTATAACTAATGGAGTTTTCAAAATAACTGCATGTTTGGCTATTTTCTCTTTCGAAAGATTTGATATCCATTCATCGTTGTAACAGATTCGAATCCAGCTTCAACCAACTTGCAAGCCTTGTCTAAGTCTTAGAAGTTTTGACATGAAACTCGTCGCTTTCGAAGTTAACGAGTTGAGTGTAGATTAGTGCATGCATTTCCATACATCGCGCGCATCAAAGTGCTTATCTTGCTAACTGCCGACTCAGAGGTATCAGGGAGTGACTCCGCTTTACCCTAAGGCTTTTTCTTCTCTCTGGCGAAGCATGGTAAAACAGTTTGATATTTGGAAGTAGAGCTGTCAAAAGCTTGTTTTCAGCCTTCGAGAGATGCTCTTGAAACGTTGTTCGTGGAACCTTCTCTTTTGCAGCAATTGTCTTAACATCAGAATCCCTCGGTAGGTTATAGTAGCCATGGCGATGTGCAACAAGAATAGCTTCCATCTGCTTCTCTGTCAGACCAGAAAATAGAGCATCGGCAGACAGAGTAAGGGAACTCGCAACAAACCCATCAAAAGGAACCTTACGCAGAATCTTGTAGAACCAATCCCATTTCTCAAAGCGTGTTAGAAGCTCTTCCAAATCTTTGTGTCTGAATACTATAAGCCGGTGGTATGTCCAGCCATTTTCTATCATATTTGGAAATATGTTCAGAATATCTAGCTTCCCAATATGTCTGACAATTGTATCATGTTTCATACAGTGACATTCATGCACGTTCAAATAGAGCCTTCGATCATCAGTTATTTCTTCAATAACTCCCATAAATGGGAGTGCACGAATCTCTTCCATAACGAGAGGATATTCATCTGGGGCTCTTACAACAATCTCAACAACATCATTCTCTCTGTTACACCAAATGAAAACGCTCATAGATGGAAATCTACGTGTTAGTTCGGTGAAAAACGATTTGGTTGCTACTTTCAGAGCAACTTCATACAATGTCATTCCAAACACCAAAATTATAGTGGGTAACACCACATATATTCATATTGCCGTCAAATGACGGTTAGCGTTTGCCGTCATATGACAGTATAATCCCTATGTATCTCTATATGTATAGATTTATGTGTGGTGGTAACAAATGAGAAAGGTTAAACCACTAGGAAAAGGTTCCTTTGTCCGTAGAGTACTTCGGGCATTGGGAAAGGACAGTGGCTTTGAGTTACCCTTATCTTCCCGAGAAGAGAAGCATCTTGGTGTTTCTGCGTATTACGCATATTATGGCTTTCACAAGGAACTTAGGAATGCTATGCTGGAGGTCGAACGACTCAAAGCCAAAGGTATAATGGAATACCAAAGAAATAACTTGCCTCGGTAAAGGCAATTTGGGAACCCTTCATTTTCTCTTTTTTTTTAAGTACCTTTTGTGCAGTTTCTCACATGAATAGCTTGCGCGCGCATTCATAATTGTTTCTGGCTGCAGCAATTATCCAGCTTGCAGGTATACAAGATTAATTTCAAAATAACAAATATCCCGGACATGCATGCATCATTAGAAACTGACAATGCGCGTGTATAGCTGAATAGAAGGCTAAGTTATTCTTCTCTAATTTTGGGTTCTCTTACTGCAACGAGTATTATCAGGCTGACTGTCGCTCCCAAGATCATGGTTAAGATAAATGGGTAGACAGGGGATGCCCCATAAAGGAACCCGCCAAGCGCTGACGCAGGAACTGTCGCCAATATATTCAGTGTGACAATTGTTCCCATGATTCTACCTCTTTTCTCTTTCGGAATCAAATCAGCTAATAACGCGCTATAGGCTGGTATGGTCAAGCATCCTCCTACGCCGAATAGCAGGTAGACAATGAATAGCTGTGTAAAACTGCGAGAAGTGAGGAATAGAAGGGTCGAGGGTATGAAGAGGAAGTAAGCAGTAAGTATGGATCTCTTTCTACCAATTTTGTCTATTACCTTACCAAGCGGGAATCCAAAGATGAGCGTGGTTGCTACCCACGCAGTGTTAATGATGCCCCATTGCATCTTGCCAACTCCAACAACGTCGAACACGTAGAGTGCGGTGAACATACGAAACATTGGTTCTTCAAAAGCGCTCACTAAAAACGCGACAGTTACGAATTTGAGGGTAGCTGACATGTCTTTCCATGCTTCTCTTATTGCACCCAAAGAATCTTTGAAAGCCACCTTCAGTGCTCCGAGCTGTATCCTTTGAGGATTCTCAAGGGTTTCTCGCAGAAAGAGCAGCCTTATAATCGCTGCAGCTAGTATACAAAAGAAAATTATCGTATAAACTATTCGCATACCTGGAACAATGCCATAGGTCTCCACTAGGATACCTGCGATTACCGGTGCCACTATCGTGGGTATGTTAGGGATCACGTTAACAGCTGCATATCCCATTCCCCGCTTTTCAGAAGGAATAGAGTCAGCGAGTATGGCATCGAGAGCAGGTTGATAGATCAAGGCGAGATTCGAAATTATCATTCCTATGAGGACGAATCGCCAATCTGGAGCAAATAGGTAGAAAAGAAACGAGAAAGCGATGACGAAGGTCATCATCACAATGATTTGTCTTCTACCATACTTGTCCGCGATAACGGCCCCAGGAATCCGAACCAAACCCAACACCATAGCACCAACAGAACCCATCATACCAATTATCTCTGGAGGTGCCCCAAGCTCCCTGAAGAAGGGGGATTCAAACGAGAATGTCATTGAGAACGTGAAGTAGACAAAGAGCCAACTAACAATAAGAGTAAGCAGGTTCCCTCGCATAAAGGAGAACTCAGCCCTAATCTTTGCTAGAAAGCCTGTCAATGTTGCTAAAGCTCCTGAAAGTCTTCTCAATATAGGAAACCTACATATATTCACTTCGTATGAGCGAAAACCACTGTCAAACGATCTCCACGCAGGTCATCATTTGGATATTTAGACGCATTGAATTTAAAGGAAAAAAATAGTGGGGTATCATTTTTCCTAGAGCAACGCAATACAGAACAAGGGTTTACACCTGCTAAAATCAACTTGTTTCGCAATTGCCTTCTTATGACATAGTCTAGGTAGGCGTCGGTCAAAGCTATGTGTACGTGCGGAGAATTGTAAGGGGAATATAACATTGAGAAAAGGGAGTTTGCGGGAATATCTCCACTTTGACGTGAAATATCTGTTTGAGAATTCGCCTGTGATCTGTATGAAATCAGGGCAATGTGCGTACACGTGGTTAAGCTTCCTCTTTTCGAAAAGGCTTTAAAACGCAACATGCTCTCCTTTCTATCTATCGCCATATACATAGAGCTGGTGATTACATGAGTAAGAAAGTGCTAGTAGCCCTAGGTGGAAATGCAATCTTAAAACATAAAGAAGAAGGAACGGCTGAGGAACAATTTGAAAATGTGAGAAAAACCTGTGAACATCTTGTCTGGCTGATTGAAGACGGATATAAAATCGCAATAACTCACGGAAACGGCCCCCAGGTTGGAGACATCCTTCTCAAGAATGAACATTCAAAAGATCTCTTGCCACCGATGCCCTTAGACATTTGCGGAGCCCAAAGTCAAGGCATGATCGGATACATGTTACAACAATCAATGCGGAATGAAATGAACAAAGCTGGCATAAACATTCCAGTTGTATCTCTCACAACACAAGCAATAGTTGACAAAAACGACATTGCCTTCAAAAATCCCACAAAACCAATAGGACCATTTTACAACTCTTCAGAAGCTGAAAAACTGAGAAGAGAGAAGGAATGGGTGATGGTTGAAGACAGTGGGCGAGGGTACAGACGAGTGGTGCCTTCGCCTCAACCAAAAGAGATAGTGGAAAAAGACGTGATTAGAACGTTGTTCGAAAGCGGTGCAGTAGTTATTGCGGTGGGAGGAGGAGGAGTTCCTGTGATAGTTAAAAATGATGGCAGTTTAGAAGGTGTAGTAGCTGTGATTGACAAAGATTTGGGCGCCCAAATATTTGCCAGCGACATAGGAGCTGAGATTCTTCTCATGTTGACTGATGTCGAAAAAGTTTCCATTAATTACGGAAAATCAAATCAAGTTGACCTAGACGAAATAACTATAGTCGAAGCTAAGCGGTATCTGCAAGAAGGACATTTTGCTCTTGGGAGTATGGCTCCTAAAGTTGAAGCAGCTATAAAATTTTTGGAAGCTAGAGGAGAAAAGGCAGTTATATCTTCTTTGGAAATGGGAAGGAAAGCCTTGGAGGGTAAGGCTGGCACAACAATACACAGCTAGCGCATAATAGGCAGTCTTGTTTAGATTTGGATTCACTAACAGCAATATTTCCTTAAAGAAACATAACTTAAAGACGCTGCCATCAATCAAGTCTGTTGGAGGCAAATCCTATGGGAAAGAGAAAAGCTGTAATAGTAATAGGCTTAGTTGAAGAAAGCGCGGGGACAACAAAAGAAGAAATTGAAAAAGAGATATTTGAAAAACTCTCAAAAGCCTCTCTTACAATTCCATGGCTAAAGAACGTTAAAAAGCCAAAGCCATGGAAAACTAACATTCAAAATTCTTTTTTTCTTAATCCTAAGGCTCTACTTAATTCGGAACGTAATGGTTACTCTAACAAGTTTTAAATAGAAAAAAACTAGAACACAGTGAGTAGGTGATATCTTGAAAAAACTAGTTGTGATTGTCTTGGCTTTGGCGATTCTTTCGATTGTATTGACACCGTCAGTTGGCGCGTCTAGCTACAATGTGTATGTGGACAAGAGAATCTACAATCCAGGTGAACGCGGTACGATTTATATCGTAATAGACAATGATGCAGATGAGCCTATAGAGATTAAGAATGTAACAATAATGTTCAGCAACTGGCTTAGGTTAACTGAAGATGGTTGGGATGAAAAGGGCAATTTCTCTATTGTTTTTGATGAGTCAATCGCGGTACTCAGCAACACAACACATGCCCTTGATCCTATTGAGTTTACGGTGCCAGATGATAGCAGAGCTGTAACTTCATCGGTTTATATAGGTTTAGGAACTAGCAAAGCAATCTCTTGGGATTGGCACACAGTAAGTAGCGCGACTGTTTATCTTGCCCAACCTGAAAACCAAATATTGATCAGAGATCTAGACAACATAGTGATGCTTCTTACAGTAGTAGCAATATTAGCAATTATCGGCGCCATCATCATAGCTGCAGCCGTCTTTCTTTCAGGACGTAGACCTGGGGTTACGTGGCAGAAAGAGCAATAACACCTACCTTCACTCTTTTTCTTTTTTTCACTCCGTTGTCTTTAAGTATCTGCACAGGTAACATGTTAAGAGCATTGTACAGTCTGGAGGTGCATTCCGCTCGGTAAAGTTGTGGTCACTTGTGCGTGGCCTTACCTTAACTATATGCCTCATTTAGGCACTTTGATAGGTTCGATTCTCTCGGCAGATGTTGCTGCTCGTTATTATCGATTGAGAGGAGATGACGTAGTTTTTGTAAGCGGCTCCGACGAGCATGGAACACCCGTGGAAGTAGAAGCCGTTAGATTGGGTATTCCGCCAAAACAGCTTACAGACAAGAACCACGCAAAGGTAGTAAGCTTATGGAAGAAATGGGGTATTTCCTTCGACAACTACACGCGAACAGAAAGCCCTGTGCATAAAGCATTCATCCAAAATATTTTCTCTAAAATATACGAAAAAGGCTACATCTTTGTTCAAGAAACCGAATTACCATATTGCCCAAACTGCAAGCGCTTCTTGCCAGACAGATTTGTAGAAGGCATCTGCCCCTATTGTGGCGTTGAAGGTGCCCGGGGGGATCAGTGTGAATCTTGTGGTCGTCTTCTTGAACCAGCAAAACTTGTCGACTTTTACTGCACAATCTGTAAGTCCACACCGACAATAAGGAAAGTGAAACATTGGTATCTTGACCTACCAAAATTCGCTGATGAACTCCGCCAATTCATAGAAAGTAACAAGAGACTACCCTCTAACGCAAGGAAATTCAGCCTGAACATAATCAACGAGGGTCTCAAGCCCAGAGCAGTAACCCGAGATAACAAATGGGGAATTCCAGCACCTTTTCTAGGGGCAGAAAACAAAACGATATATGTCTGGGTTGAGGCGGTTCTCGGGTATGTCTCGGCCACAATTGAATACTTCAAAAGCCGTGGAGAGGAAAAAAGATGGCGCGAGTTTTGGTTTAACAAAGATGCAAAAACTTTGTATTTTATCGGCAAAGACAACATCCCTTTTCACGTAATTATCCTTCCTGCTTTGCTTCTTGCGATAGAGGAAGACTATAACTTGCCATGGAATGTTTCTTCAACTGAATTTCTACAATTCAAAGGCGAAAGGTTTTCTAAAAGCCATAGAGTAGGCATATCGATAGACGAAGCATTAGAATTGTTCTCAGCAGATTATTGGCGCTACTTTCTCATATCCACACGCCCAGAAACCAAAGATGCGAATTTTTCATGGACAATTTTCATAGAAAAAGTAAACGCAGATCTCAATGACACTTTAGGCAACTTCATACACAGAACTCTAACATTCGTTAACCAACATTTTGCAAACACGGTGCCAAAAGCACACAACCTTGGCGCTTACGACAAACGTATTCTCAAATCTGTGGAAAAAAAAGTGGCAAAGGCAGCGCAAAACCTAGAAGACTGCAAACTGCAAGCAGCTCTGAGAAACATTATTGACATCAGCCGTATAGGGAACAAGTATTTTAACGAGAAAGAACCGTGGAACCTCGTCAAGACCGACAGACAAGAAGCCGCAAATACGCTCTACGTTGCTGTCCAAATTGTCAAAACCCTAGCAATAACTCTTGAGCCATTCATTCCTTTCACTGCTGTTAAACTCTCAACTCTGCTCAATCTGACGGATGAGATGCGTTCACGGAGATGGAGTGAAGCAACAAAACTTTTACCTTCAGGTCACAAGATAAGGGGGTCAAAACCGTTATTTAGCAAGATAGAGGTCACCGCGAAGGAGTTGCAAGACAAGTTGGAAAAAACAAAAATTACGCCGTCAACTATAACATTTGAAGAGTTCTCCAAGCTCGATTTACGAGTAGGCAAGATCATTAAGGCAGAAAATGTTCCTAAATCTAAAAACCTTGTGAAGCTAACAATTGACGTAGGTGCTGGAGAACTAAAACAAGCTGTGGCGGGCATCGCTCAGCACTATGAGCTAAAAGAGTTGGAAGGCAGGAACATTGCAGTTTTGGTCAATCTTCAGCCTAAACATATCTTCGGCTTAGACTCAGAAGTAATGATTTTAGCAGCAGAAGACGACAAAAACATTTCAATCCTTATACCCATACCCGACAAGCCAGTTAAGGCAGGAAGCAAAATAAAGTGAAACCTCTTTGCCTTTAAAAATTGACATGCACGTTCACACAAAATATTCTTTCGACGCCTTCATTACACCTAAAGAATTGGTCATTTACTCAAAAAAGCAAGGTTTAGACGGAGTTGCCATAACTGATCATGACACCATCAATGGATTACAAGAATTTAGCAAGATTAAAAGCCTACTAGTTATTCCCGGCGCTGAGATTACAACAAAGCAAGGTCATGTTTTGGCAATAAACGTTAACACCACTATTAAAACTGGTCTATCTTTCGTTGAAACCATTGATCAAATACATGATGCTGGTGGACTAGCTATAGTTGCTCATCCAACAGCGTTCTTTAAAGGAATTGCAGAAGAAGAGCTTGATCAAAATTTCGATGCAATGGAAGTCATCAACTCTTCTGCAGTACCATTCTCCTTTTCAGTGCGTAAGAACCGAAAAATGGCGGATAAACTTAATTTTCCTCAAACAGGAGGAAGTGATGCTCATTATGCGCTTGAGGTTGGAATGGCATACACTGTTATCGATGCTGAAAAAGAAGTTGATGAAGTCGTTAAAGCGATAAAAAGAGGTGCTGTGGTGCCTTTTGGTAGATCAATACCTTGGGGTGTGAGGTTGAAAAGAGTGTTTCTACGCGCTAAGAAAAGGTAAAGGGGAAGGGTTTAGGTTTCAAAGTTTTCCAGTTGGTATAAGCCAAGATCTACTGGTAGTTTTTTCTCAGGTTCTGGATATGGTTCTAGGTTGAAAAGCTGAGGTGTTATTGAACCAATCCCTCTCAGTTTATGCGGTGGGTTGATGCCAGTCATTACCAAAGTTACTCTGATTCTTCCGTTAAACTCTGGGTTCACTCTTGCACCCCAAATCACCTGAGCATTGTTGTTCATCATCTCTGTTATGATCTCTCCTATGTGGTTTGCTTCTTCAATTGTCATTTGACTATCGCCAGTGACGTGGATGAGGGCGCCTGTGGCTCCTGCACAGTCAATGTCCAACAGTGGGCTTTTTAGTGCGTTGCGTACTGCTTCTTCGGCACGGTTAGGTGCATTAGACTCTCCTATTCCTACTACCGCAACTCCGCCATGTTTTACAATGGTTCTGAAGTCAGCGAAGTCAAGATTGATGAGGCTGGGCGTTGAAATCGTTTCTACTATGCCCTTTATCAGGTTGGCTAACACTTTATCCGCAAATTTGAAAGCTTCATCGATTGGAAGTTGGGGTACAAGTTCCGTTAGTTTGTTGTTGTCAATCACCACTACTGTGTCGCATTGCTGGCGGAGTTCGGTAAGCGCACGAGAGGCTGGTTTCATTCGGCCTTTTTCAATTCTAAAAGGTTTCGTGACTACTCCTATTGTAATAGCGCCCTTTTTTCTACCGATTTCTGCGACTACTGGTGCAGCTCCTGTTCCAGTTCCGCCGCCTAGACCAGCAGTAACAAACACAACGTTCACATCTGTTAGGATTTCTTCTATTTGTTTCCGTGATTCTCCGATGGCGGCTCTTCCTAAAGTAGGATCTCCATCTACACCTAGCCCTCGGGTCAATTTCTCGCCGATTAACATCTTTTGGTCTGCTTGTGATGCGCTAAGGTGAAGTGAATCGGTGTTAATGGCTATTGTGTATATACCTGTAGTTCCCATTTTTGTTAGTTGCGTGACTATGTTGTTTCCGGCGTCTCCAACTCCGATGACTACAATTTTGCATTGATTGGACGCTTGTATGCTATCAGTTGGTCCGAGAGTACCTTGCCACGCGAGTTGGAGAGCTTTGCTAGTTGGTTTTTCGCCAGCCATTTTGTCTCCTCCCCCAAACCTCGGTAGATAACATGTCTCGTATAGCCACACGAATGGCTTCTGCACGATTTGGATAGTATTGTTCGTTTACAAGGCTATCTAATGCTCGAATGTATGGTTCGGGGAGATATAATGTTATTAGTTTCACTGTTTTTATGCCTCCTCCTTTCTGTAGGTATTAGAAAGGCATAGCGCTTTAAAGTTATATATGTATATAACATGCTGCAAATATGCTTAAAACATGTTGGAACATAGTCTTTTTAAGTGTTGCTCTAATTCTCTTTCGCATTCGTGTAAAAGTTTCTCTTTCAAAGAATGTTTATGTTTTTGTTTGTGACTTAAATTTGTATATTTTAATGATGGTGCCGTGATGCGAATATACGTTAAAGGCTTCGGCTGTTCCAGTAGTCTCGCAGATGCAGAGGTTCTTGCGGGTTGCCTCTCGAGTGCGGGTCATACAATAGTAAGTAATCTCCAAGATGCTGAGTTGGTGCTCTACAATACGTGTGCTGTTAAAGCTCCTACTGAAAATCGAATGATACACTTGCTGAAAGAAGTACCGAAGGAAAAGAGGCTTATTGTAGCCGGATGCTTGCCGCTTATAAACTTTGAAAGGCTGAGCAAAGAGGTTCGTTTTGACGGAGTCGTTGGTCCTGCTTTTGGGGAGAAAATTGTTGATGTGGTAAAGCAAATCTCTAAGGGCATGCATGTAACAAGGTTAAGCGACGCTACGTTGAGTATGCCGCGACTCGATTTACCTCACACACATGTCAATCTCAAGATAAGCATTATTCCCATAAACTATGGATGTTTAGGCTCTTGCACTTACTGCTGTGTCCGCTTTGCTCGTGGAAAGCTAAGAAGTTATGGCATTAAAGAGATCGTGAATAAAGTTGAAAAAGACGTTGCAGAGGGTGTTCGCGAGTTCTGGTTAACATCCCAAGACACGGCATGTTATGGGAAAGATGTTGGCACTAATCTAGCCGAGCTGTTAAGGCGTGTCTGCGGTGTTAGTGGGGATTTCTTTGTTCGTGTCGGAATGATGACGCCCAATAACCTTTTAGGCATTATGGACGAGCTGAGAGAGGCGTTTCAAAGCGCAAAAGTGTTCAAGTTTCTACATTTGCCCGTCCAGAGCGGTGATGATGGCATTTTGAGACGAATGAACCGCTTTTATTCAACAAAAGATTTCATCATAATGGTTAAGAGGTTCAAAAAAGTGTTTCCGCAATCAACAATTGCGACAGATGTAATCGTTGGGTTTCCAGGGGAAACTGAAGAAGCGTTTAGGCATACTCGGGAGCTAATTGAAGATGTTAGACCGGACATAGTTAACATTTCTAAGTTCTTTGCGAGACCTAAAACTCTTGCAGCAAGTCTGAAGCCACGTGTACCGCCTTCAAAAGTGAATCAGAGGAGTGCATGTTTGGCTGGCTTGGTTCATCAGGTTGCTTTCGAACGAAACAATGATTGGGGTGGTTGGAGTGGGAGAATATTGGTTGACGAGATAGGAAAGCCAGGGTCGGTTGTTGGGCGAAATTTTGCGTATAAGCCCATTGTACTTAAAAATGGTGATGGACAGAGTTTGTTGGGGCGATTCGTCTCTGTAAAAGTTATAGATGTCTTTCAGTCGCATCTGCTTGGTGAAATTCTGTAATTTTCATGTTAAAGTTTTGTCATATTTGCCTTTTTCAGCATGTTTTCTTTGCCTTTTTCCGGGTAAAGAACGTTTAAATATTCTGGTATAGCTATTACAGATATAGTGGGACGCGAGAAAGGAGTCTGGTGAGAAGGGTTTTGTTTCAGAGAGTAGGTGAGGTGAAGCTATCTCACAGAGGCCGATTAGATATTATTGCCAGTATACTTACTTCTGCTGCTGGTGGGGTGCGGAAAACCTCTATTATGTATAAGTGTAACCTTAGTTTTAGGCAGTTGGAAATCTATTTGGGTTTACTTTTGAACAAAGATCTTTTGAAAATGTTCACGAAAAGAGAGAGTGTGACTAGCCAATTTTTTGAGACTACTGAGAGAGGCTTGGATTTTCTAAAGGCCTACCGCAACTTACAGGCTCTTATGTCGGTGTAGCTTTTTAAGAAATTCTGTAAACACTTCTGATAATTTTGCTTTTTTTCCTTTCTTGTTAAGTTCAAGAAAAGAGTAATCTGCTAGGAAATCAGTTACTATTTCTACTTTAAATTCGTGTATTTTGCTTTTTTGACTGATTTCTTTTATTGTGTGCCACTTGCCGTCTCTTAGCAGTTCTATGACTTTGTCGATTTGTAGTTGCATTCAAGTGGCCCCTTTTGTAATGATTTCGCAGAGTGAGCTTAAATAATTTCTGAGGCTTTTTTTCAGAATATTCTTCTAGAAACGAACGAGTGAAAGATCATCATTTTTTGCTTGATTATCATAGGGCTGTAGTTAGTTTTTTATAGTTTAATATGCTGGTATATATGTGGTTATAGGATAGTAATCGAAATTAGGGGTTGGCATCGATGGCTCGGAGAAGTAGGACGGAGGTCATAATGGATGTTCTTACGGAAGCTTTGGATGGGGCAAATAAGACTAGGATTATGTATCGTGCCAACTTGAATTTTCTGCGTTTTAACCATTATCTTTCTGAGATGCTTGAGAAGGACTTGTTGAAAGAAGAGAACGGTAACAATGGGCGAGTCGTGTATAAAGCGACGGAAAGTGGCAAGATTTTGTTGCAGACGTTGCGTAAGGCTCAGGAGTTTATGTCGATTTAGTCTAGTCTATTATGCCTATGGCGAGTTCTTCTAATTTTTTGTTGATGCGCATACTTATTTCTAGTTCTTTTTCTGTTAGGTTTGTTACATGGATGCCTTGTACGTTTATACCCTTCTTTGGTGGTAGCATTATGGTTCCTACGGCGGCTTTTTCGCAGTTTTGTTCTCTGAGCGTGCTTTTGAGCATTTGTTTCCATTCTTGTTTGATTCTAACATGGTTTTTTTCGGTGTTATATTCGATTATGTTGGTTTCTGATAGCAGTTTGGATAGGGTTTTGAGTTTTTGTTTTGGAATGCATGATTGTTTTGAGAGTTCCTTGAGGTTGTGCCAGGCTCCGTCTTCGATTAGGTTTAGGAAATGGTCGATTTTTGGCAAAACAACCACAGGTAGAGTATGTTTGGTGTTTTTATTTTAGGTTTGGGAATCTTTGGTCTAGTCTTTTTCGGTGGAAGTTCTAGGATGTAGAATTTAGTTCTATATTAGTAGTCCAGAACACTCATACTACATTGTTTATAAATTGCCGATTTATGTTCTATCTCTGAATTTGAAGTTAAATGTTGGAGGCGTTTCTGAGGGCGCATTGCTTGGAAGAAAGGTGAGGTAATGACTGATTCTTGTCTGCTCCCGTCAGGGGGGGATTGTGCAGCGGGTGCTATGGAGTGGAAGGGTTTTGTGGATGAGCTTAAGCGGCAGTGGAGGCTTTTGTGGAGGGAGCGGATAGATGATAAGGTTAGGGCTGAAGGAATAGCTGATAAGGATTTTGAGTTGCTTTTTGTCGACCGCGGTACCGTGATTGTTGCTACGAGGTGTTATAAGCAGTTGGATTTTAGGGAGATTTTGGCGGAGTACGAGACGCCTTATGAGGTTAGAGTTAAGCAGGAGGAGGCTTCTCCGAGTGTCGGTGGTTGGAGGAAGTTTGGTAGGGAAATTGCTGCTGTTCAGCGAAAGGCGAGGAAGAGACGGAGGAGAACTTGGGTCAAAGATAAGGCGAGGAATGGGAGGAAGCAAAGTTTGCAGTTGAAGAAGGGTGGAAGAGGCTGGCTTCATATTAGAACTAAGTGAATGGTTTCTGTGTTTTTGTAGTTTCTAGTGTGTTTTTTCTGAGTTGAGTTCTGGAAGGGTTTGGTTTGGCGAAGTATAGGAATAGGCTTCAGATTATAGCTGAGATTCTAGAGATTGTTAGGGGTGGTGCTAAGAAGACGCATATTATGTATAAGGCTAATCTTAGCTACAAGTTGTTGTGCCGGTATCTTGATGAGGTTCTTGGGTCTGGGCTGGTGCGTGTTGATCGTGAGGATGATTGTTATGTGGTTGCTCCGAAGGGGGAGAGGTTTTTGGAGAGGTTTGCTGCTTATCGGAAGCTTCGTGAGCATGTGAAGGATGAGTTGAGTGAGATTGATAGAGAGAAAAGCTTGCTTGAGCAAACGTATACGAATTCGCAAGCGGGTAATCCTAGCCGAAAAAAGAGGTTAGCAAGAAATAGTTAGGATGTTGTGTGAGATAATGGTGTTTCATGTCAAGCTTGTGCTGGTTTTTGTGGCTTTGGTCTTGCTGGCTTTTAGTAGTTGTGGTGGGTTTTGCGTTTTCGGGGCAAGTGAGGGTGAGGCGGTGGCTGCTGTTGCTGTGGCGGGGGAGAGGATTGTTCTTTGTTATGATGCTGTTGCGGAGGCGGATGATGTTGGAGCGAACGTTACGGCTTTGTTGGCGAGGCTTGGCGAGGCTGGGGAGCTTTTTTCTAGGGCTGAGCTTTCGTATGGTAGGGGTGATTTTGATTCGGCGGTTGATTTTGCTGGTCAGAGTGAAAGTAAGTTGGATGGTTTTGTTGCTGAGGCTGACGCTTTGGCGGGGAAGGCGGTTCAAGAGTATTATTGGGATCTTGTGGTTACTTTTGGTGGTTCTGTTGTGGGGGTGGTTGTGGTTGTTTGTGGTGGTTTTGTTGTTTGGCACTTTTTTAAGAAGAGACGTGGTGGGGGTGCTGGTGCGTGAGTTTGGAGGAGCACAGGGTTGTTTTTATGGTTGTTACGGGTGTTTTGGTTTTGCTTGTGGCTTCGCCTGCGCTTAGTAGGTTGTTGGTTCTTCCGCGGACTGAGTTTTTTACTGAGCTTTGGATTCTAGATTCGAATCATGTGGCTGAGGATTATCCGTTTAACGTTACGCGTAATCGTAATTGTAGCGTGTTTTTGGGAGTTGGGAATCGTTTGGGGTATTGTGCTTATTATTTGGTTGAGGTGAAGTTTCGCAATCAGTCACAGTCGGCTCCGACAAGTTTTGGGCCAGTTGGTAATCGTACTCCGAGCAGTTTGCCGGCGCTTTTCAACATTACTGCTTTTGTTGAGGATGAAGGTGTTTGGGAGATTCCCTTGACTTTTTCTTTTAACTACGGGCTTAACGGAGTGCTTTCGCAGGTTGAGTTTTACAATATGGTGTTAAACGATGTTGTGTTCGATATGGGAAGCCAGAGGATAGCGTGGAATTCGACGAATAGTGAGTTTCGTGGTTATTTGTTTTTTGAGCTTTGGATTTATAATGCGACTTCAAGTGGCTTTCAGTATCATGAGCGTTTTGTTAATTTACGGCTTAACATGACTGGTTAATTGAGGGGAAAATAATTAGCAGGAGACATGAATTAAAGAATAGAAAATAATTCCATAAATCTTAAGTTGGACGGAAGTTATGTATTTAGGTGAAGGGAGAAGAGAGAGATGGCGAGGTTAGCTTTCGGTGTAGCTATGCTTGTTGTTATCTTTCTAATTGTTCCTTGTTATGTCCTTTCTGTATATGCTCAGGAACCAACCTTGGTAGAAATTTTAAATTATCTAGGCTTCACGAGTGTGACTGAAACGACTGTTGAAACGTTTCCGGCGGGAACATTTAATGTTACATTGTACGCTGAGTTTGCTGGTTTATGTGATGTGAATGAGCTTAGCTATTATGAGGTTGGTACTGATGTATTTAATGTGATTTTTACTGGTCCAGAAGGCAGTTCTGGCTATGTTTCTCCCCCGATATCTAAAATGTTTACGGCTGATTACGAGTTTGGTCTTTCTGTGCTTAGTCCAGAATATAGGTATTTCACTGAAATTTCTAGGAATCCTGATTTAGAGCAGCATGCTAAGGTTTACAGGAATTTGGATGATCCCTACATGTTCCTGATTGGTTATGAGAACTTGTTTGGGGCAGGAGACAGGGATTACAACGATTTGGTTTTTTCTCTGCGATATGAAGTTTTACCTATCTCAGTTTCGATAAGCCCGATGACGACGAGGATTAAGATTGGAGAATCCGTAGCCTTCACGTCAGCAGTCTCTGGAGGCATACCTGAATACTCTTATCAATGGTGTCTTAACGGCTCGGCGGTTCTTGGTGCAACGGCTTCGACGTGGACTTTTGCGCCTGATATGGAGGGATTCTACACTGTTTATCTGGATGTTGTGGACAGTTTTGGAAGCGCTGGGCAGTCGGATGAAGCTTCGGTAACTGTTCGTCCTCGACTTTTAGTTTCGATTTTTCCTTTGTCAGCCTCGATATGGGTCGGGGAGTCGGTTGAGTTCACATCAATGGTTTCGGGAGGATATATACCATACAGCTATCAATGGTATGTGGGTGGCAATCCGGTTTCTGGGGCTACGTCGAATACTTGGGTTTTTATTCCAACCGTGAATGGAACATACTACGTGTACTTGGAGGTTACAGATGGCAATGAAAATGTTGTACAATCAGAAATGGCAATTGTCAAAGCTAGCATTCCCTTTGGAGGTTACTCGGTTTCA
>JAOUKM010000014.1 GCA_029882535.1 Candidatus Bathyarchaeota archaeon | reverse complement strand
TTAGAGAGCTCATGTACTGCGGCTACATCATCTATGATCACATACTTCACTTCTACTTCCTAGGCGGGCCAGACTTCGTGGTGGGGCCTGATGCCCCTGCAGCGAAAAGAAACATTCTTGGAGTAATAGAGAAGGTTGGCTTAGATATTGCCAAAGAAGTGATTAAACACCGGGCCTATGGACAGAAAATAACTGGTATACTCGGAGGTAGACCAACTCATCCTGTCAGCGCTTTGCCGGGCGGCATTGCAAAAGCGTTGTCTGAAGAGGAGAGGCGGGAAATCGAAGAAATGGTTAGAAGCTGCGTCGAATTTGCAAAGTTCTCTCTGAAACTCTTCGATGATGTTGTTCTCAAAAACGTTGACTACATAAACTTGATCACAAGTGACCCTTACTCCTTGAAGACCTATTATATGGGAACAGTTGACAAAAACAACAAAGTGAACTTCTACGATGGCGATGTCCGAGTGGTTGACCCGGAAGGAAAAGAGTTTGTGAAGTTTGCGCCAAGCGAATACTTGGACATAATCGAAGAACACGTAGAACCATGGACATACGTCAAACTACCCTACCTCAAGAAGATTGGTTGGAAAGGCTTAGTGGCTGGACCCGATAGTGGCATCTACAGAGTTGGACCTCTCGGAAGACTGAACGCCGCAGAGGGGATGGCAACACATTTAGCTCAAGAAGAGTACGAGAAGATGTTCAAAACTCTCGGCGGAAAACCCGTTCACGCAACCTTGGCTTTTCATTGGGCAAGACTGATAGAACTAATGTACGCAGCTGAACGGGCTTTGGAATTGGTCACAGACAAGGACATAACAAATAAGGGCATTAAGAACAAGCCTGGAAAGCCCGGAGAAGGAGTAGGAATCGTTGAAGCTGCTAGAGGCACGTTAATCCACCATTATATACTGGATGAAAAAGCCTTAGCCAAGAAAGTTAATTTGGTGGTTGCCACAACTCACAACGCACCAGGCATTTGTATGTCCATAAAAAACGCTGCAAAAGGACTTATACACAACGACGAAGTCAGCGATGGACTGCTGAATATGGTGGAAATGGCGTTTAGAGCCTACGACCCGTGTTTCGCCTGCGCCACTCACTTCGCCATAGGTGAAATGCCTTTGGAAGTTAAGCTTTACAACAGTGAAAAACGGTTGTTAAAAACAGTAAGAAGATGAGGGAATAGAAATGAACGAAGTTAAAGTAGGAGTATTTCTAGCGGATTCAGGTAAGCAACTCTCTAAAATCCTAGACTTCGAAGCTATAATCGAATACGTTAAAAACGTTTCAAACGTAGTCTTTGTCGCAAGAGGCAACGAGTTTTGGCAAGGAGAAGGATTACGAACCATAGTAGATACCGTTAAAGACGGAAAGATAAACAGGGTCGTCGTAGCAGGGACTCTTCCTAAGCTAAGCGAAGTGAAAATCGCTCAAGCAATAGAGAATGCTGGCCTTAATCCCTATTTGATGGAATTCATCGATCTCAAAGACCACTGCGCGTGGCCTCATCGAGAAACTCCTTCAGAGGCCACAGAAAAAGCCAAAGCCATGCTTCTAGGCGCTATCGAACGCTCCAAGCTTCTTGAACCCTTGGAGAAACTCGAGTTTCCCGCCCTCAAATCCACCTTAGTCATAGGTGGAGGCATTGCTGGAATGCAGACGGCTGTGGATTTGGCGGATTTGGGATTCGAAGTGAACTTGGTTGAAAAAGCGCCGTTTCTCGGAGGCTTGGCTGCTCGTGCCGGCCGCTTCTTCCCAACCGACGATTGCGCCATCTGCATACAGTCTCCAGCCTCAGATGTCAAAACCATCACTCACACCTCACGAAAGTGTGTATATCGTTCTGGCTTCAGCGAGATTCCCAAATTGGACATTTTGACCAACTCAAAGATCGTGGCTGTTGAGGGAGTTTCTGGAAACTACAAGGTCACGATAGAGAAGAAACCAAGATATGTCAATGAGAAATGTGTTCGATGCGACTTATGCACCACCGTTTGCCCGATAGAAGTGCCTGATGAATACAATGCCAAGTTGAAGACTCGCAACGCCATTTACATGGACATCCCGAACGTCCATCCGCCTGTCTACGTTATCGACGATATCGTTTGCAAGTTCCATGAATGCGCTAGATGCGTTGAAGTTTGTCCCACTAAAGCTATTGAATTGGACCAGAAAAGTGAGCAAATAACTCTAACTGTGGGAAGCATTGTAGTCGCTACTGGATTCGAGGAGTTCGATTCCAGCGTTATAAAGGAGTATCATTACGGCGACTATCCAGACGTTATAACAAATCTTGAGCTTGCTAGGATGATTGACGGTTTCGGTCCCACAGGCGGCGTGATTATTAGGCCTTCAGACTGCAAGCCTGCCAAGAAAATCGTTTTTATCCAATGCGTTGGTTCGCGAGATAGGCGCTACAAACCCTACTGCTCAAGCATCTGCTGCATGATCTCTCTAAAGCATGCTACATTGATCAAATCAGCCTATCCTGACGCTGACATCAGCGTGTGCTACATAGATGTAAGAACCACTGGGAGGGAGCATGAATATTACTACGAACGAGCCAGAGAGATGGGAATCAAATTCGTCAAGGGTAGACCAACTGAAATCTCACGTGACCCGGAAACTAATAGGTTAATTGTTGACGTGGAAGACGCTCTTCTACACAGATTCCTCGAATTAGATGCTGACTTGGTTGTGTTGGCTCCTGCCATGGTGCCAGCTGAAGGCACCAAGGAGCTTGCTGAGATTCTGGGCATCGAGTTGGATGAAGACGGATTCTTTAAGGAATACAATGCCAAGTTAAGACCGACCGAGACCAAGTTGAGAGGGATGTACCTTTGCGGAGGAGCAACCTTCCCGAAGGACGCGCCGACGACTTCTCTGCAGGCTCACTCAGCAGCAGTAAAGGCTGCGAAGTTCTTAACCGCTGGTAAGATAGTTAAAGATCAGAAAACCGCCGTAGTCAACGAAGAGTATTGCGGTGACTGTGAGTTCTGTCCGGTTACGTGTCCTTACGGCGCGATAACTTTGGTGCCGACTACTGAAGATCACTTTGTGGCTAAAATATCGGATCTCCTGTGCGAAGGATGCGGTATCTGCGTGGGAACTTGTCCTCTTAACGCTATTGAGCTTAGGCATTCACGACCAAGCCAGATGCGCGCTCAGATGGAGGCGCTCATGTCCATAAACGGAACGTCGAAGCCTTTGGTTCTAGCTTTATGCTGTTCAGAGTGTGGCCACGCTGCCGTAGATTCTTCAGGTATGGCTATGATGCAATATCCAGCCAACGTGAGAATCATGAAGGTTCCTTGTACGGGCATCCTACAGATTCATCAATTCTTAGAGGCTTTCAAGGCGGGTGCTCAGGGAGTGATGATTGTAGGTTGTAAAAGTGACGGTTGCCACTATGAAGTAGGTGTTCAGAAGGCTGAAAAGAAGGTGAAACTCGCCAAGTTGTTGCTGAAGGAATATGGAATAGCGCCTGAGAGGTTGGAGATGTTCAACATGGTGTTTATAGAAGGTGACAAGTTCGCTGAGGCTGCGCGAATGATGACTGAGAGGTTGGCAAAGTTGGGTTCACTGCAGTTAATGGAAGGTTCTCAGGAAGGCGAGGTGAATTAGAATGGAACAAGTGAAAGAGAAAAAAGCAACTAACTCGGCGTTCTCTAGTTTAGTTACAGATCGCTTAGGCGGCGAAACCATAACCCTATGCTACCAGTGTGGCACCTGCGCCAGCAGTTGTCCAGTGGCTAAAATCACTCCAGATTTCAATCCTAGAGAGGTCATTAAATTGTCACTCTTGGGAGCGGAGGAAGAGGTTCTTTCAGGTGACTCTATATGGCTTTGCTGTTCATGCTACAACTGTCAAGAGCGGTGTCCTCAAAAGATTGAGATAGCTGACGTGATTTACGCGCTGAGAAACATCGCTTTCGAGAAAGGTTACATTCCAAACATCTATTATCAATTTGCATCCGCCATCATAAACGACGGTCGCATAGTCAAAGTTTCCAAATTCGCCGAAAACAAAAGACCCACCCTTGGCTTACCCCCTCTTCAACCAACGGGTGTGGAACCACTGAGAAAGATTCTTTCTGCTACAGGATTTAGTAAGATGCAAAAGAAGAAGGAGGAATCATCATGACAAGCTACGCTCTATTCTTAGGCTGCACTATACCTGCTCGTCAGCCAAACTATGAACTATCAGCAAGAAAGACTCTAACAAAACTTGGAATCGAACTTGTCGACTTAGCCAACATGACATGCTGCGCCCCTCCACCAGTGCAGTCTATAGATTTTGAAACAAGCCTAGCCATAGCCGCGTACAACATTTGCTTAGCCGAAGAAGCTGACCTAAACTTGCTTACACTGTGCAGTGGCTGTTTTGAATCTCTTGCCATGACAAACGCCATGCTGAAGGCTGACGAAGAATTGAAGGCAAAGATAAACAAGATTTTGTCTCAGGCAGGGAAGGAGTTTCAGGGCAGCAAAGAGGTTAAACACTTCCTCCAAGTCTTGATAGATGATGTAGGACTAGAGCGTCTCAAGCAAAGCGTCTCCAAGCCCTTAAGCAGTCTAAAAGTGGCGGCGTTCTATGGTTGCCATGCGCTTAGACCAAGCGAGCTTCTGAAACTCGACGACCCGGAACGCCCACGTATTCTTGAAAACTTGATTGAGACATTGGGTGCGGAAAGTGTTGAATATAGAAATAAGTTGAAGTGTTGTGGTGGGCTTTTGAGAGGCTCTTCTGACGAGCTTGCCCTTGAACTTGCCAGAGAAAAACTTGCAAACACGTCTAAGGCAGATGCAGACTGCATTGCAACTCTCTGCCCCTTCTGCTTCGTTGCACTAGACATAGGACAGATACAAGTGAGGGCGAAGTTCAACGAAAACTACGATATACCAGTGTTGCATTATTCAGAACTCCTAGCCTTAGCGTTGGGAATAGATCCAAAGGAACTGGCGCTTCAAACCCACAAAATAAAGATCGACAGAGTCCTCAACAAAATATTCTTACAGCAATCATAAGGACGCGTACACAAACTTAGCTGGTCTCAAGTTCCAAGAAGGCAAGACAGCGAAGGGCGAACAGTACCTGCAACTATTTTTTCACGTTTCCGAGTGTTGCCTTGATCGCGATTTCAACCGCCTTGGTCGTTGTGTCTAGGTTCATGCTGGGTATCTTTCCTTTTCTCGCCTTTTGCAGCTGTGCCGCTTGCGATGGTAGACATGGGATATGCATAAATCCTGCACGCATGTCCAATCTGTCGCTACGTATTTTGTGCATCGTGTAGAAGAATATCTGGTTGCATCCGAACGTGCCCGCGGTGTAAGATATTTCTGCTGGAATGTTGTTTTGTCGTAGTTTGTTAAGGATTTTTCGGATGGGCAGCGTTGTGAAGTATGCTGCAGGCGCGTTTGGTTCTAGAGTGTCATCTTTTGGGCGTGTTTCACAATTGTAGAGGATTGTGGATTCGGTGAGATCTGCGAAGTTTATGGCTACTTTCTCTAGTGAGATTAGGGAACGGTAGGATTGTCCTAAGCTGATTATGACCGCTGGTTTTTGTGCGCCTATTATTCTTGTTATTGTGGGTTTGATTTCTTTGTATGCAAGCGGTATTTGAAAGGATTTGACTTTGAAAGAACCTATTTCTTTGTCGTCAAATGTTTTTGCAGCTTCCCATGAAGGATTTACTTGGAAATCTGCGAAGGGCTCAAAGCCAGTTAAAACAACTATTTCACTCATGATCGCAATCCTCTATACACAGAGATTTCTGATAATATCTCATGGATAAAAAGGGTTCGCCAATATGCTTTTATTACTATCTGCTCTCTTTCTGCAATCTGCATTATATATGCAAATTTTTCGACCTATAATACTTCTTTAAAGCTGAAATGGTTTTCGTTTGAGAACAAGGGATATATGTATGTCGTTTCTTTATTCATAACTGCGAGTGGGAGCCTAGATGTAGACACCTACATCTAAATACTCTTCAATTCCTTATCTCCCACTTCCACTCGCTATCATTCTCCGTTGAAACACGCACTCAAGAAAACCAAACGCTTCGCCAATACTCACTTTTGTCTAAGAATTTGGAGCTAGCTATCTAGGTGGCTTCCCCACTATCGTCTGAAAAAACATCATAAGACCTAACGTCCTGTCATAGCAGAGCCAAAAATGAGCAGTAATGGGTTTTAAGGGGAGAATATTTTATTAAATTTAGGAGATCTGCTTGGACAATCGTAGGCTTGTCAATCTTTTTCTCTCTCTTTTCTATTTTGCCTTTCTAGTTGGCGGGCTTTTTATTGGACTTCTAAACGATGGGCACAGCAAAAAGAATAGTTGTTAGAACAAAAACTCCAAAAATACATTGGGCGACTTGGAGACGACTACGACTACATTTTTGAATAACGTCTTTTAACAGAGTTTGACGAAAGTTTTGTGCTTGAAATATATTGGTTCAGCGACTTTTGCATGTGCACATGTTATCTAGCCTTACATTGCAGTAATTCTTGCACATTCATTTTCATAAAGTTCTTCGACCCATTCCACGTTTAGTGCGAGTATTCTGATTTGACAAATCAAATAGGTGGGCTCAAATCAATAGAGAATGCGCGGGCTATTCATGCAAAAATAAGATATTGTTCAGGCGATGTATTTTAACCGCACACAAAATAGGAGGTAGATATCATAACGAATCATAGATTTGAGACAAGAGAGGATTTCGCACATAAGCTCGACTCTGAGGATCCTCTTGCGAGGTTCAGACAGAGATTTTACATCCCTAAAGGAACAATTTACATGGATGGAAACTCTCTCGGCCTTCTATCGAAAGATTCTGAAAGTTCAGTTTTCCGGGTACTGAACGAGTGGAAGTCTCTTGGGATAACGGCTTGGCTCAGAGCGAAGCGTCCATGGTTTTATCTTGCTGAAGAGCTTGGTGCGATGTGCGCAAAGCTTGTCGGCGCAGAACATGAGGAAGTAGTTGCCACAGGCACGACCACTGTCAATATACACTCACTTGTGAATACCTTCTACCAGCCCAATGGAAAAAGGAAAAAAATACTTGCGGATGAACTTGATTTTCCATCCGATATATACGCTTTAACGAGTGCAATAAGACTTAAAGGATTGAATCCTAGCAAGAATCTCATTCTTGTCCCGAGCGCGGATGACCGCTTGTTAGATGAGAGCAAAATTGTTGAATTGATGGATGAAGAAGTGGCGCTGGTTTTTCTTCCTTCCATATTGTATCGAAGTGGGCAACTCCTCAATATGCAATATCTTACGGATGAAGCACATGATAGGAGAATACCAATAGGTTTTGATTGTTGTCACTCCGTCGGTGTTGTACAACATTACTTTGATAAATGGGATGTGGATTTCGCCCTTTGGTGCAGTTACAAGTATTTGAATGGGGGGCCTGGCGGTACAGCCTTCCTATACGTGAACAAGAAGAACTTTGATCGTAAGCCCGCACTTGCCGGCTGGTTTGGATACGTTAAAAATAAACAGTTCGATATGTCTCTCAGTTTTGAACATTCCAAAAGTGCAGGAGGGTGGCAAATATCATCGCCAGCGATTTTGAGTTCGGCACCGATTGAAGGCTCCCTTAAGATAATTCTTGAAGCTGGAATGCAAGCAATAAGAAAGAAGTCTCTAAAAATAACTTCATATTTGATGTACTTAGTTGACGAAACCCTCTCTGAGGCTCCGTACAATTTCAAAATTGGAACACCAAGAGAAGCTCAACGCAGGGGCGGACATGTTGCCATTGAACATAAAGAAGCCATGAGAATAAGTGAAGCTCTAAGAGCAAGAGGCGTGGTCTCTGATTATAGACCCCCGAATATTGTAAGGACTGCTCCCATACCTCTCTATAACACTTATTATGAAGTCTGGAAGTTTGTTCAGCATCTAAGAGAAATAATCGATAAAAAAGAGTACGTGAAGTTTCCGAAGGAAAGACGGATGATATCTTAATGTATGTGTGATCTAATTATAGAGTCAAAATATGTAGAATGCATGTGCATTAACTCGGAATTTTTTCCTTAAGCTCTTTTGTGACCTTTGAAAGCGCTTGGGCAAGTTCCTCAAGCATCACGTCGGTTGTTTTGTCAAAGGCACGGAATTTTCGTTTTTCTATCTCTGAAATTAGTTGGTAAACTTCCACAATTTGTTTACGAAGCGCAGGTGAAAAGCCGGTGAGTATTGCCTTTTTCCTTATCATCTCATATGAAGCCATATCAAAATGAACCTGAGACCATCGTATCTTCTTACTCTCAACCAACTCCAAATTTCCTTCACATTCCATCAGCAAATCGTTCAGGAATTTCACCTCTTCTTTTTTCTCCTTTCTTCTAACCATGATAAGGTCGAAGAAAAATTTCATCAAAACACCGGCGATGACCAAGGCTATTCCTCCTAGAAACATATAGATTGAAGGAGAAGGCTCTACATAAGCTGAGTAAAAACCACATACTAAAGCGAGAGCTATTAAGACCAATATTGCTATCGGAAGCAGATATCCCAACAGTGAACCAAAAACTCTATTGTTCCTTTCCTTTGACAATCCTATATCAAGATGAATTCAAACCAATCTGGCTAAAAAAGATTTTTGCCCACGCTGGCCAACATATTTGTAACTGAACTAAATCAGTTTCAAACACAGCTTCCCCTCTCACAAAAACGCCAAACATACTTAGAGCCTATTAACCGACTATTAAGAACCAAATAAAACCTAGAGGTCTAACGCGTTACACATACAACAAAAGCCCAGCATTCATATTTGAAGCCTAATAGAATAGTCTCTCTACTGTGCCGAACACACACATTAACTAGTTTTAGTGGGGCTGGCCGGATTTGAACCGGTGACCTCTACCCGAAACCACGTCAACGCATGGCTTCTACGGGTTTCTCTAGCTTTCACCGCTCCAGAAACTCGTCATCCCAATGAGCGGTCCGCAAACCCGTTTAATCTTCTGGAGCCCGTCGTCATACCTGGCTAGACTACAGCCCCACCATAACCACAAACACAACAACAGAAAATATATGCCTTACGTAATACCGCTAAACATTCAAGCCCCAGCAAGTCTCCGTTTACCCTCATGGCTCAACCGTTTAACTGCTCTCTCTCTACGCACAGCCGCCCCACGCGAACCGAACTCCTCAACATAAGCGACTCTCACAGGCCTATGCATTCGAGTATATCTGGCACCAACTCCCCGCTTATGCTGCCTGAAACGAAACTCTACATCCTTAGCATGCCCCGTATAATAGCTTCCATCTTCACAAAGAAGTACATAAACATAATACGCCATCAAACATCAGCTGTCCATATGCACGAAAGTGCTAAAAACACTTTTTATCCCCCCTGAAAAAAGAAACCTTCATGAGCATAAAATACTACGAAGCTCCAGACATAAAACAACTCGTCAACGCAATACTAGTGGAACTAAAATTCACCCACATAGACCCCAGATACGTTTACTGCTTCAGAAGCAGAGGCTCCAAATCAAAACGCACAATAGCCCGAATCCACAGCCTAGAAAAACTCTGGCAAAAAGCCCTAAAAACACACCCACGATACCTAATCGAAGTAATTGCCGAAAGATACGACAAACTCAACCAAATAGACAGAGAAAAAGTCCTAATCCACGAACTACTACACATACCCAAAGCATTCTCCGGAGGCTTCAGACCCCACAAAGGCTACATCAACAAAAAAACAATAAACAAACTCCAGAAAGCCTTAAAACATCGCAAAAACACCTACCAAACCACTCAATGAGCGAAAAGTTAATCAACCAAAAAAACACGCTCTATATAGGTTGCCGGCCAAAGGGCGCGGGACCCACCCGATCCCATTCCGAACTCGGAAGTTAAACCGCGCTCCGTTTCAGGTGTTAGTGTGGTCTTCGGCCATGTGAAGCCAGAAAAGCTGGCAGCCCACTTCAAACCATCTTGGAAATCCCCAAGACTTATAACTCAGTGAATATAGTTTTCTGAAGTTGTGGCAAAATTGATACAACTGGAGATGCTGCCAGCACAATTCTTTCCAGGACAAGACAGCCTAAGCTGGATATTCCAAATAATCTTCACCCTTCTCTTCATAGTAATGATCTTCTATGGACAAAGAATACAAATGTATGTCATGATAAGAGAAATCGAAGGCTCTTTACTCCGCCTTAAATTCATACGAGACGAAGGACGCAAGATCGCGATAAAAACGATAAAAGAAACAGGAAAGCCCGAGGTAGACCCTACAAAACGGGTCGACCAGTTCTTAGAATACGTAACAATTCCGCCCCAAAGCATGGACCCAGCAGGTATCGTATGGAAACTTGAACACATACTTGACGTGCGAGAAGACCGCTTCAAAGACGATGTTAAACTAATGGCACCAGCAGCAGATGAAACAAACATAAACAACTTGGAAAACACACTAGAAGCAGCTGCAGCACTAAACATAATCTATAAAGTTATACGCCACTTCTACATTTTAGGAAAGAAAACACTCAGCCTCTACATTATCATGCAAATCCAAATGATACTTCCGCTGATAATGCGGGAAGCAGAAGCCTACGCAAGCGCCCTCAAAGCTTTCTCATTCGGTCAACCCATAGGCGACGGCGCTGGTGCTCTTGTCGCAGCTAAACTAATGCATGGGCACAGAAAACAAAAAATTGAAAAAGATTGCGTTGTAGCTAAAGTTCCCTTAGAAGGACGAACTGCATATGTTATAAAAGCGGAGGGCCCGGGCGGAAACGTGGGAAAGCCTGGAGAAGCGATAAAGAGGGTTGTTGAAAAGAACGATGGGAAAATCTCGGCAATAATTATGATAGATGCTGCATTGAAGCTTGAAGGTGAAAAGCCCGGAGAAATAGCCGAGGGAGTAGGAGCAGCCATAGGCGGGCCGGGAACAGAACAGTATAAGATTGAAGAAAGCATTCTAAAATATAAAATTCCAATAAATGCAGTGATTATTAAAGAAGACATTGGCGACGCAGTATCACCCATGAGAAAAGAAATTTTTGACGCAACCGAAGTTGCAGTTGAAACGGTTAAGCGTGTAATCAAAGAGAGAACAAAAGAAGGAGACACTATCATAATTGCTGGGATAGGAAATAGCATTGGGGTAGGACAGTAAGATGAGTGAAGAGATAGAACGGACTGCAAGAAGATTTTCTTCCATTGTACTTATTGTTATAATTGTTGTACTCGTTTTGTCCTTAACGGCGTTATACCAAGCATACGAATTGTATCTAACGAATGATCCCACTGTAGGGTATTATTTGTTAATCGGTTTTGTAGGGCTAGCACTGTCCACTTATATGCTGTTTCAAACTAGAAGACGAATACAAGGATTTACTTTGAAAACGCCACCAATTACTACGACGATAGTTTGTTCAAAATGTGGATTGAAAAACGTCAGAAACTTTGAACGAGGCGACTATATACTCAAAGAACTTGGACCATGCACAAAATGCGAAGGAACTATGATGATTTCTGCTATCTACCGTGAAGTTAAACAAAAAGGGAAAAAAGAGAAAGTCTTTACTTAAGTCAAAACCCTGCAGCCATTTTTTACAATTAAAAGCGTATGCTCTGCTTGTGCTACAGGTTTTCCGCTAGCTTCAATGAAGACGGGATAAGACATTAAACATTTGGAACGGAGAAGTTCTTGAAACGCGGCGAAATACTGTTCTTTAGGCACAACTTTCTTCAACCAGCGTTCCGAAAATGGCAGAGTCCTAAAGTTCTCTTCGACGTAGTCAAGAAGGTGTTTTGCATAGGAGTTTTTCAATAATCTACGTTTCACGAATCTAAAGATCGTTGTTTCATCTCCGTTTCTAACTTTGCCCGCTGCGTTAGCAACTGTAACGAAAGGTTCGATCGCCACGACTTCACCTTCTCTTATCTTAGAGCCTATGAGGTGTGAAACATTTGGTATAGATTTCCCCGTGTGAATCAGATATCGCCCAATTTGATGCCCTGTCAGGTTTGAGACAGGCTTGCATCCACCATATGTTTTGATGGTTTTTTCTATTGCTGAGCCAAGTTTTGATGTTGATATTCCAGCGTAAACTGTTTTAACTGCGACTTTTAGAGCTTCTTCGGCTGCTCGTACAAGGTTTTCATGTTCGGGATTGAAACATATTGTAACCGCAGTGTCTGCAATGTATCCATCTAAGTGTGTGCCAAGATCTACTTTTACAAGAGAGTTTGGTGGAATGACGCGTTTGTCGTTTGGAGGCGATGTATAGTGGGCTGCAACCTCGTTAATAGAGACGTTACATGGAAAAGCTAGTTGTCCACCCTTCTCACGAATTAATCCTTCTGCTTCTTCACAAACCTCAATTATAGGCATTCCTTCACGCACAAAACTCCTCATTTTCTCTCGCACTTCTCTCGTAATCTTTCCAGCACGTTGATGTTTTTCAAATACGTCTTTTGGAAGACTCATAGTTTCTCAGCACGCCATTTTCTATAAATTCAAAGAAAGTTAAAAGATTTTAGAAATAGGAGACATCGAACATGGCAAATATTACATGGTTGGGACATGCAACCTTCGAAATAGGCTAGCGGAAAGGATAGTTTTTGTGGATTCATGGCACGATGACAATTCCAATGCGCCGATAAGAACCACAACACAGATCGCATTTGAAACGCTTCGAAATTTGCAAACGAATGAACGCAACGTTTGCTGGCATGCCCAAGTTGTGCAAGTATGCAAAAGAAACGAAGTAAAAGTTGTTGTGTTAGCATCGGGTGAGATGTATTCGTTGCAAAACTAGAGAGATGGCTCAACTATTTTTGGTATAAGAGTGGCAAATTTGTTCCCACCGAGATGATAGATGAGCTTTGTTTTTTCTATGTCAAATTCTTCTTTGAAGCTTTCTTCATTCGAGTATGCTTCTATTACCTCGCCGACAAAAATGGTGTGGTCGCCTGTTACGAACATTTGCTGTAGCTTGCATTCCAGGTAAGCAACACATTCTTTAATTATAGGTGCTTTAATGGTTTTAGCCGGCAGGGATGTTAGTTTCGTTTCTTTGAACTTGTCGTGGTTTTTTCCACTTCGTCTGCCGCAAAACAATGTTTCTTTCACGATTTCCATGGTTGGAATGTTTACAGCGAATTCTTGTGTTTCTCTGATGAGTTTGTACGAGTGGCGGCTTGGTTTGATGCTTATGGCAACTAGAGGTGGATTGATTGATGTAGGCATTGCCCATGCTAATGTGATGATGTTTGCTTTTCCAGCTTTTTCAGCACAAGTTACTAGTACTGTGTGCATTGGATGCAAGAATCTGTAGGCATTAGAAAGGGGAGTCTCGATTTTCTTTTTTCCCAACTTGGAAGCCTCATCTTAGCGTGTTATGAAGAAATCCTCGACAACATTCCTGGCCTTTTCTCTTTTCTTTTGATGTTTCAAAAGGAAATTCGTAACTCTTTCGGTTAGTAATGCTTTGCAGTCACCACAGGTGATTTCTCCACACCTGCACTTTCTTACTAGTTCGGCAAGTTTTTCATCGCTTTCTTCGAAAAGATAGAGGAAATACTGATATATGGTGCAGATGTCAGGTTCGCCGCCGAGCTTTCTCTGCTCCTTAACACTGGGTTTACCTCCTGTAAATGCATTCCAGATTTTCTTTTTGATTGTTTCTGGAGTGTCAGTTGTGAATATGCATGTTTCTGGTTCGGAGGCGCTCATTTTTCCGCCTTTTCCGAGGCCTGGCACGAAGCGGCAGTGGATTTGGGCTGGCTTGCAATAGCCTAGTTTGGGTGCTATGTCTCGGGTAACGCGCCAGTAGGGATCTTGGTCGATGGCAGCGGGAATGAGACTGGGCACGTTTTCGCCTGTTAGTTTTGCGTGGATGAAGCATGGAACCGATTGAATTGCCGGCCAGAAAATCCATCCTATGTTTGTGCTGTCTTGGAAGCCGAAAGCGGCTTTTGTTGTTGAATAGGTAACGCGTTTGGCAACTTCGAGGGCGATATCGTAGAGAAGTGCTATGTCTTTGACGTCGAAAATGATGTAGGTGTTTTCTGGTTTGAATCCTAGGGCAATAAGGTCTAAAGCGTTGTCGTGGGCAAATTTTGTTGTTTCGTCGAGTTTGAGGTGTTGTTCTATGACGAATTTTTCGTCGTCGGTCATTTGAAAGTAGAGTCTTGTCTTGAATTTGTCTTGGAGGTATTTTGTGAAGATCCATGGTACGAGGTGGCCTACGTGTACTGGGCCTGATGGTCCTCTGCCGGTGTATAAGACGAATTTTTTGTCTTTTTCATAGAGGTCTAGGATGGTGTCTAGGTCTCGGTGTGAGAAAAACAGTTTTCGTCTCAGTTGTGGGTGGAGTTCTCCCACGTGTTTTTGGAGTCTTTTTAGTAGTTTGTTGGTTATTGGTTGGGTGCCGAATTGGCGAATTAGTTTGTCGTAGTCGACTTTTCCTCTTACCTCCCAAGGGGTGACTATCATTTCTTCTTCGTTTGGCATGGTGATCATCGCTTGTTTAGGGTCTTTCATAGAGAATTTGGGGAGGGTGTTTTAAACTTTGTGTGAGTGTGCGCGTAGCGTTGTGGCTAGGTTGTTCTATTGGTTCCAAATAGATGGCTATTGGGCGTTAAATATGGATGGTATTGTTTGTGTGTTTTGATGTTTTAGTGAAGTTTCGTTTTGGTATCAGGTATGTTTGTGTCGAACGATGATTGATTTAGAATAAGGGGAGTGATTGAGTTGTGAGCGCACAATCTTTAGCTTTTTGATTGTCCAAGTTTTACGTGAAGATTGAATGCTGTTATGTTGAGTAAAAAGAGTTCACATGAATCTTTCTAGTTTAGTTAATCCAATAATTTCGTCGAATTCTAATCCTAACGCATCCAGTACTTGGTCGAAGGTGGACTGCAGATAGGCAACGTATTTGTCTAAATCAACTTCGCTGTCTGTTGCAAACTGTATCGGCATCACGCTAACTAACTCCTTCTTTTTTCTAACAGCCATCTCCTTAGGTTTAATCTTTACAAAACTCACAAGATCTCCAGCCTTCATCTCAATATTCTTATCCTTCAATATTCTCGCCGCCATCACATGTTGAGGCGTAGTTTTCCTATAATGTTCAGGCGCCGCTCCAAGCACCACATGAAACGCTAAATCACCCAGATGATCCCATCCCCGTCTTCTCAGACGTGTATAGCGGTCCAAAACTATTTTCTTAATATCCTTTTTAGCCACCTCAAATTCAGCAGAAGACCCCACCGTGCTAAGCCTCTCCTTCATCTCGCCAAAAGCGTCTTTAATAAACTGGGGAATATGCTTCTTCTTTCCTGTTAAACCCTTAACGTCAACGCTGCCATCTTCGAGAACGCCCAAATAATTCTTCTTGCGAGAGCTAAAAACAGCATAACGATAAAGTTTGTCAACGTCCAAACTCATCTTCAACTCCCTTTTAGACCACCCCGCCAACTCCCCGATTTGCTCCTCAGAAGGGTTCTTCAAAAATACACTATCCGTGTCACCATACAACACCTCAATACCCAGTTTCCTCGCCTTGTCTACAATCTGCGTCAAGGAATGCCGTGCAATGGCAGCGGTCGCCTCCGCAACAGGAGGACAATACAAGTCAAAAGCCTCAGCCCCAAACACCCCATAACTCGCATTCAAGATAACCTTCAAAGCACTCTGAATAACACTGTACCAGTTCCGAACATCCGCCGACAACGTCTTATCCTTCGCCTTCGGCTTATACCACTTCACCCTCAGATCTCTTAATGAGCCAATAAGCAAGCTTTCCAAAGCCTTATTCTTGCGACAAACCCAATGCGGAGTATCAGGCACGATGTTATCTTTGCATTCTTCATGAGGACAAAGTATCGTTTGATAACCCATATTCCAAACCTTAATGATAGAAGGATATAGGCTTGCAAAATCCATCACTGCAACGTTAAAATGAACCCCAGGTACTGGCTCAACCACAATAGCACCCTTATACTTCTTACCTTTGATTATGGCAGTTGTAGCCGTCTTACCCTTCAAAGCCAGAATATCCTCCGTGTTAGGAATCAGCATACCGAATCTTCGATGCTCAAAGTACATAAAATTCCTAATCCAACGCGACACTCCTTGCCTGCTAACGTTTTCCATAGGCATCTTGCTAATCCGTGCAAGCACCAGAATCAACTTCATCGTAAGGTCATTGTTGAAATTCGTCAACTTGAAAGTAATCTCCGCATCACGAAGACAATAACACGCCAACTCAGAATAGTTCAACTCAGCGAAAGGTTTGCTTAACTCAATCTTAGACATACCAGTCAAAGCCTTGCCAACATCATTGAGAGTTACGTCGCGATATTTGTTGCTGAACGCATAAATCTGGATGGAGCGATTGTAGAAAAACTTGTACAGGTCAATGTGAACGCCGTTTTTCAGCAAGCAAACACGACGACCAACCTCGATAGGAACCGCGCTTCTTGGCATACCAAACTTTAACGCCCTATGCGCCAAATATGGTAAATCGAAGTCGTCGCCGTTGAAAGTAATAACAAAAGGATAATCCCGCAAGACCTCAAAAATCGCCTGAAGAAGATCCTCTTCAGAATCAAAAAACTCCACTTTAGTGTCGGGAAGCAGTTTTTCCATTCCATTTCTTACACCCTTCCGCTTCAACAATAAAACCCGATAATCGCCATCTGAAGTCACCAAGGAAGCGCAAATAACCGGGTAAGGCGCTTCATGAGGATCAGGCACACGTGTAGCCACTGGAGAGAAAACTTCAATGTCCAAAGCCACGCGCCTAAATGATGGTGCAGGATACTCCAGCAAACGTGCCCATCGCTCAATATATTCCCCTTCTTTTGCTGATTCGTCGCTAAACAGAGCTTGAAGCTTTTGCACGGCATTTTCTGCAGCGTCCACCTTTGCCGGCACCAGTTCGCCGTTTTCAATACTGTATAGCATGCCTGGCACTAGATTGCGGTCGTAGATGTAGCATTGATAATATTTGATCGCAGCTTCCCAAACTTTCGCTTCTGACTGCTCAGGTTCAGCAACCTTAGCGTGTTCTTCGGGAATAATCTCGCGTAGGCAGCCTCTTGGTCTGCCTCCAATTGCTAAGGGGTCTTTCGCCACCACCTTTGTCAAAGTTACGGTTTTGTCCAGAAGGGGGTTAAATTTCTCTATTGTTTCGAAATGGTCGAAGCCTGTATGCGTCTTTACAGATTCCAGTTGGTCTAGTTCATATGGTGACAGGTTTGTTAGCAGGTATGGTTTATGTCCAGTTGTGTCGTGCCAAAGGTAGATGCGTTTAGACTTTGGCTCATATAGCTTAATAAAACCGATCCCTCTTTTGCCGTCATAGGAGGCGGAAACGAAATATGAAGGTGGAAGCTGCTTTGGGTCTTCCTGCTTCAGAACTTTTTCTCTAGTTTCTCTCTTCTCTCTAGTCTCTGATACCTGTATAGTTGATTCTTTTTTCTTCTTTTCCAACGTTGTGAGTGTGGATTTGAAAAACTCGCTTAGTCCCGTTTGTTTCGCCATTGTTTCGGTCCCATTCACTGTATATGCATATCAAGGTTTTAATACTTAGAGGTTGGAGAAATCTCCTGCTCATCACTCTTTTTTCCTATTTAGTATTCTAGTTTTTCCGATAATCTAATAACTTAGATGCTACCTGCAACTATTCTATGTTTAATTGGAGAAAAACGCAATGGAAGTTAAGAAAATTGCGGTATTAGGTGCTGGATTGATGGGACACGGAATCTGTCAAGTCGCTGCGCAAAGCGGATTCCAAGTACACCTCAGGGACATCGAACAACGTTTCGTCGACAATGGTATGCAGATGATACGCAAGAGTCTAGCCAGATTTGAGAGCAAAGGCAAACTTACACATGAACAAGTGAATGAAATTCTGAGCCGAATTCACACAACACTCAGCTTGGAAGAAGCCGTAAAAGACGCCGACTTGATTGTCGAAGCAGTTCCCGAAAAACCAGAAATAAAAACATCTGTCTATAAAGAAGCCGACAAATATGCACCGCCCCACGCGATAATTGCGTCAAACACCAGCTCCATTAGCATCACACAACTCGGATCCGCCACCAAAAGACCCGAAAGAGTGTGTGGCATGCACTTTTTCAACCCCCCACAACTGATGCGGCTCGTAGAAGTGATAAGAGGCATCAAAACCTCAGACGAAACAATCCAGACAGTGTTAGACATGGCGCAAAAAATGGGAAAAGAGACGGTGCTGGTTAAGAAAGACAGCCCAGGCTTTATTGTAAACCGAATACTAATCCCAGCCTTGAACGAAGCAGTGGCGCTTTACTGGGAGGGTGTGGCAGGCAGAGATGATATAGATAAGGCAATCAAGCTTGGGTTGAACTGGCCTATGGGACCCCTAATGCTATTAGACTATATAGGCGCAGACACTACTCTGTCAATTGCCGAAGTGCTAACCAAAGGAATCAACCCAAAATTTCACCCTACCGCTGGCTTGAAACAGATGGTGCGCGCAAACCTGCTGGGACGCAAAACGGGAAAGGGCTTTTACGACTGGACGGAGAAAAAATAGCGAGGAAAGAACCATGGAATTCCAGTTTATAATATATGAGAAAAGTGAAGGAATAGCCACGATAACGCTGAACCGCCCAGAGGCACTAAACGCGTGGAGCAAAGAACTAGCTAAAGAATTTCTAACCGCTTTGGATGACGCGCGGAAAGACGAAAATGTAAAAGTGGTTGTCATCACTGGGGCTGGGGAGAAAGCGTTTTCGGCGGGGGCAGACATCAAAGCCATGAAAGGCATGAATGCTCTAAAAGCCAGAGCGTTGTCGCAGATGGGTTATGAAGTCTGCAACGCTATAGAGAGCATCGAGAAGCCTGTGATTGCTGCAATCAATGGTTACGCGTTAGGTGGAGGTATGGAAGTTTCTATGGCTTGTGACTTCCGTATCGCCAGCGAGAAGGCACGGATGGGGCAGACTGAAATTAACATTGGTCTTATTCCGGGTTGGGGTGGAACTCAACGTCTCACTAGGCTTGTTGGTAAGGCTAAAGCCAAGGAGCTTGTGTACACTGGGAAGATAATTGACGCTAATACTGCCTTTCAATATGGTCTGGTAGGTAAGGTGGTGCCTGCTGAAGAATTTATGATGGCTGTCCGGCAGTTTGCTAAGGAATTGGCTGGCAAGGCTCCTGTAGCGTTGAAAGTGGCGAAATCTCTCATAGAAACGGGGATAGACGTAGACTTGAAGGCGGCATTGGCTCTGGAACGTGAGGGCTTTGGTGTGGTGGCGTCCAGTGAAGACTTGCAAGAAGGCGTTTCAGCCTTTATCGAAAAAAGAAAACCCACTTGGAAAGGCAAATAATCCACAATTTACGGAAGTCCGCTATCTGCTGCTTAAGCAACTCCGTTCTGCCATCTTTCGTTATTTATGCGCATAAAAAATATATCATTAGCTAGTTACTATTGTCCTTAGAAAGTTTGGATTGGTGAGAAGCTTTGGACTTTGAGTTGACTGTTGAACAAAAAATGATAGTTCAAGCAGCCTCTGAAATAGCTCAGGACTTTGGTCCAGAATATTGGAGAGAAAAAGACAAGAATCACACATTTCCTGAAGATTTCTGGAAGACTTTGGTTGATGCTGGTTTTGTAGGAATTGTCATTCCCGAAAAATATGGTGGAGGCGGGATGGGAATGTTTGAAATGATTTTAGCCATGGAAACTTTGACTTCTGAAAGCTGCGGATTGGCTGGGATATGGTTTCTGTGCTTGACTACTCTTTTCGGAGGCTTGTCGATAGTTAAACATGGGAACGAGAGTCAAAAAGAAAGGTACTTGCCTAAAATATGTAGGGGCATGGAGTTCTGTATGGCTTTAACAGAGCCTGACGCTGGAACGAATACTTTGAACACGCAGACAATGGCGGTTGAGGAAGGAGGAGAATATGTTATCAACGGACAGAAAACCTTCATTTCAGGCGCAGACAGGGCAAAAGGAATGCTGCTCATAACAAGAACCACTCCCATAGAAAAAGCTCCAAAAAGAACCTTAGGCTTAAGCCTCTTCCTCGTAGACCTACCCAACCCAGCAATCGAAGTTATCCCCATAGAGAAACATGGAATCCACTACTCACAAAGCTGTGACGTTTACATAAGCGACCTTAAGGTTCCTGAGGAAAATCTGCTAGGTGAGAAAGACAAAGGCTGGTATCTCGTGTTAGATACTTTAAACCCTGAAAGAATGTCTTTTTCGGCAGCTGCCGGAGGTATCGGGCTTTTGGCCATTAAAAAGGCTGTTGAGTATGCGAAGCAAAGAAACGTTTTTGGAGCTCCTATTGGCTCTTATCAGGCTATTCAGTTTCCGCTTGCAGAGGCAAAAGCGAAGATTGAGGCTGCTAGACTGCTTAATTATAGGGCTGCCTGGCTTTATGACAAGGGACAACGTTGCGGTGCTGAGGCGAACATGGCTAAGGTTGCCGCAGTTGATGCAGGTATTCAAGCTGTCTATCATGCTATGCAAACTCTTGGTGGCTATGGGTACGCTGTGGAGTACGATATAGAACGTTGGTGGAGAGAAGTAAACATGATTAGACTTGCACCGGTAACCCATCAGATGGCGTTGGCGTTTATCGGTGAGCACGTTTTGGGTTTGCCGAAGTCCTACTAGACTGTGATGTGCCATCAAGACTGGGTGTTTTACAAGTTTTGGGGTATGGTCGAATATTTAGAACATATATTTGGCTTTCGGTGCAGCCTAATGGACATTGATGAACTGATTAAGGCGTTGCCCAAAGTTGAGCAGCACGTTCATATCGTTGGTTCAATCAGACCTGAGACATTGCTCTGGCTTGCAGAGGAAGGCAAGATAGAAAAACCCTATAAGACGCTGAAAGATGCCCGCCGTTTCTTCCAGTACCGTAACTTCTCTCACTTCATCTCTATCTACAGCACAGTGGTTGATTGCATCACAGATGAGGATCAATTTGACCGTATAACTTATGAGATGCTGGAGTCGGACGCCCGCTGCAATGTCCGATACGTCGAGGCGAGCTTCTCTGCCCCTGACCACGTCCAAAAGGGCTTGGACTACAGCTTGATGCTTGACGCCATCAATAGAGGTGTGCGTCGGGCGCATCGCAATTTCAGCATCGAATGCAACCTCAGAGTTGACCTCGTCAGAAACTACGGACCCCATGTTGGAATGAAAGTTCTCGACTGGGTTGAGGGCAAGGGTGACAACATCGTCTCCGTCGACATAGGAGGCAGCGAGGAAAGATTTCCTCCCAAGCCTTTCGCACCCGTCTACCGTAGGCAAAAGAAATTGGACTACACTTGGTTGCTCACGCAGGAGAGGCTGCTGGACCTGAGAGTATCTGGGATGCGGTAAGAGATCTCAATGTCGAGCGTATAGGCCACGGACTTGCTGCAAGTAGTGACATTAAACTGATGGAGTATATTCTGAAGCGAGGTATCACCATCGAAGCATGTCCTGTCAGCAACATAAGGACAAAGGTCGTTCCGTCAATGGAGAGGCATCCCATCAGAACCTTTTTGGGGCGGGGTCTTGAAGTGACTGTAAGCACCGATGACCCCACCTTGTTCGACACTGATATGAATAATGAGTACTTGCAACTTCACCGAAGGCTCAACTTCACGGTCCCTGAACTTTTCAAGCTCAGCCTCAACGCCGTCGACTCTTCTTTCCTACCTGAGAAGCGTAGGATCAATATGCGTAAAGCATTCATAAAGGAATATGAGCGCTTACGCGCACGCGCGTAAAGTATATGAACTGAAAGACCAGAATGTGTAAGTCTAAAGGAAAAACGGAAGGAACGACAAGTGCAATTTGAATTTAACGAAGAACAAAAGGAAATTAAAAGAGCTGCCCGGGAATTCTGCGAAAAGGAATTCCCCCCTGAACTGGCTTTAGAATTTGACCAAAAAGAAGAATTCCCCATGCAACTCTACAAAAAAGCAGCCAAACTCGGATTCACAAGCATGAGAATCCCAGAAGAATACGGTGGGCAAGGCTATGGTCTAGTTGAAGATTGCATAGTAGTGGAAGAAATGTGCAGAGTAGACCCAGGACTCGGCACGGCAGTGTCCCTTGGAAACCTCATGATTCCCGACATTCTCCTAAAACATGGAACAGACGAGCAGAAGGCAAAGGTCATTCCACCCTTAGCCAAAGGCGACGCCACATCCGCTGCAGCATTCACAGAACCCGAACATGGAAGCGACATAACTCGCATGGACACAACAGCTGTTAAAAACGGAGATGAATGGGTTATCAATGGAGGCAAAGAATTCATAACTAACGCTCCCATAGCAGATTTCCTTGTCTTATTGTGCCAAACAGACCCCAACGTCTCGCCACCACACAAAGGGCAAAGTCTCTTTTTAGTAGAAAAGGGCAGGCATGGACTGGAAGCAACGAAACTTCATGGCAAAATGGGAATCAAGCCATGCATTACAGGTTCACTTGCTCTGAGTGACCTCAAGGTGCCGGAAGGCAATCTAGTAGGTGAACTGAATAGAGGATTCTATTATGCACTAGAGCTTTTCAACGGGACACGAATCACTGTAGCTGCCCAAGCCGTAGGCATGGCTCAAGGAGCCTTTGAGAGGGCGTTCCAGTATGCTAAGAACCGAAAACAGTTTGGTGCTCCAATAATTAAGTTCCAAGCTATATCCTTTAAACTAGTAGAGATGGCGACAAAAATTGAAGCAGCAAGATTGCTAACTTACAAGGCTGCTTGGCTTTACGACCAAGGAAAAGTTAGCCCTATGGCAACGTCTATGGCTAAAGCTTATGCTGGCAGAGTCGCCATGGAAGTTACAGATGAAGCCATCCAAGTACATGGAGGATATGGCTACTTGGCGGATTATCACCTAGAGCGTTTCCACCGTTGCGCGAAAATAACGGAGATTTATGAGGGAACGACAGAAATGCAGAAGCTTACTATACTAAACCAACTAATGAAGTCGATGTAGCATCCCTTTTTTCCTCTATGCGCTTTAATTACGTGCGCGCATAAACCTTAGAGAGCACATATCACCAAATCAACAAGACATGGCAGCCCCAACCATTACCGAAGACACAATAACTGACTGGCCTCGTGAAGAGCTTGAAAAACATGGAATACCAGTTGCGGCAACTCAAGTAAAGTCTTACAAATCTGTTGGTTTCATCAAACCGGACGTCTTTATCCAAAGTGATTCAGGATATGTAATACAGGCAAAACTTGGGAACGCAGCCAAATAGAAAAAATAGATGGCGGTAATTGTATCTATTTAATAGGCGACTTGGTTAAATCTTGTGTTCGCCGCATGCTTAGAGAGTGCCCCTGTAATAACTTGTTGTAGGGCACCCTACACACTTTTCTGTCTTGTATCGATTGCAGGGACGGCAATCAACCCCGCAAGGTGTTATATTCCTTTTTTTGTGCGCAAGATATTCTCTAACAGGCAGAAATGGCGAATAGTGAATATAGCCAATTGGGTAAAACTCAGACCTACGAATTCCTCCACCACTTCTCAAAGAGCATTTCTCAACAGATATACTATCAAGCGTTTCTCGGTCCTCCGCAACCACGAGAGCAATAATATTGTACCCCCCCAAGGTTGTAAAAATGTTAACCACACGAGGGCACTCCTTGAAACGATCCAGGAGCCTATGCATAGCCTTTGCTCCCGCTATCTCAATCAATACAAGGGCTGCATAAAGACCCCACTTTTTAGTGTTAGCCAGCGCCGATACGCTTATAATTCCTCCTTCAAGAAGTTTGTCGACTCGCTTCTTTGTGCCCATATTTGAAAAACCTATGATCTTTGCTAGCTTTTTGACGGTAGTCCGTCCATCTAATTGTAGCTGTGCCACTATTTTCTTGTCGACATCATCCAAATAAATGCACCAACGCTCTATGTGAGTTTATTTTATAAACATAAAGTATTAATATAGTTTACGTGTTAAACATGTCTTCCATGATGTTGTAGCTCAAAGAGATAGCCATACAGAGAGTGAATATACATGACCGGAAAAACCAAACCTCCAAGAACTTCCAAAATATCTGCTCATCCAAGGCAGCAGCTGTACGAAGAAGGGTCACAGAATCTAAAACTCAAGATGGCCAAAATCAAGCACAAAATCGCCATAATCAGTGGCAAGGGCGGTGTGGGCAAAAGCACAGTAACTGTGAACTTAGCAATGGCCTTCGCCACTCATAGCTACGTGAATAGCATAGGAATACTGGATGCAGACATCACTGGCCCCTGCATTCCAAAAATTTTGGGAGTAAGAGGCCAGAAACTTCAAGGTGGTCCACCTGGCATCTTCCCAGCAACTGGTCCTCTAGGAATAAGAGTTGTTTCTATGGATTTTCTACTTTCCAGTGATGAGTCGCCTGTTATCTGGCGAGGGCCTCTAAAGATGAGAGCCATTCAACAATTTCTTTCAGATATTGTATGGGGAGAACTCGACTTCCTCTTCATTGACCTTCCTCCAGGAACTGGAGATGAACCCCTCAGTGTTATGCAACTTCTGCCAGATATGGACGGAGTGGTCATTGTAACAATTCCTTCGGAGGTTTCTCAAATCGTAGTGAAGAAGGCAGTGACCTTCGCCAAGCAACTGAACATACCAGTAATCGGCATAATAGAGAATATGAGCGGGTTTATCTGTCCGAAGTGCGGAGAACAAATTGATATTTTCAAAGCAGGTGGAGGCAAGAAGATAGCAGAAGACTTGGCAGTTCCTTATCTTGGCAAGATTCCTATTGACTCAGAAATCTGCCGTGACTCTGACAAAGGATTACCTTTCATAATTGAACATTCCAATTCTCCAGCTTCAAAGGCTTTTATGGACATTGTCAAGAAAGTTGAAGAGTTCTTGAAAAAGAGAAAAAAATCGGAGAAGATGCCGCAATCTAGTGTTAAAGGAGGTGTGAAGAATTGAAGATAGCTGTTTCTGCTGTTGGAAAAACTTTGGACTCCCAAGTGGACCGGAGATTTGGCAGATGCTCATACTTCTTGATCGTTGACTCTGAGACTATGAGTTTTGAGGTAATGACAAATGCGGCTGCAGGAGCGATGGGTGGAGCTGGGATTCAAGCAGCCCAGTCTTTAGCAGGCAAAGGCGTTAAAGCTGTAATTACAGGCAATGTTGGACCAAATGCATTCCAGACACTTTCAGCTGCAGAAATTGATGTATTCGTGGGTGCCTTTGGAACAATTAAGGAAATTATTGAAAGATTCAAACGGGGAGAGCTGCATCAGACTGAGACACCAAATGTACGTGGTCACTTTGGCATGGGTCAAGGAATGGGACGTGGTCAAAGAAGGCGACGGGGATAAGGATGCGCGAGACGTGCAACTCAAACAAAAACAACGAAACCGACAAAAATGCTTTGGAAGAGGAGGTGGTTATCTGTGAGAATAGTAATTCCTGTGGTCGACGAGTCTGGTTTGGACGCCCAGATTTCTGAGCACTTTGGGAGAACCCCCTTCTTTGCCGTCATTGATCTAGACGAAAACGGACAGATGATAGACCAAAAGACAGTACCTAATGCAGGTGAACATTTCGGTGGTGGGGGGAGACGGGCTGGCTTCATCTTGAACCTTAAACCAAATGTGATAATAGCCTATGGTATGGGCCCAAGAGGTCTAAGCATTTACCAAGGTGAACAAGTAGCAGTCCTAAGGGCGAATTCACACACAGTCAAAGATGTTATTATAGCTTACAATAGAGATGAGCTGGAAGAACTAACAGAAGGCTGTCACGAGGCACGACATCCTTGAAGAAAGTGCCAATTTTGAAGGGCGTGCGATGATTCTCTCAATAGCCAGTGGTAAAGGGGGTACTGGAAAAACCACAGTAGCAGTAAACATGGCTATATCTCTAGAAAATATTCAACTCCTAGACTGTGATGTTGAAGAGCCCAATGCTCATTTGCTCCTACATCCAAAAGTGACAGAAACAAAGCCTGTTTACGTACAGATTCCAGTTGTCGAAGAAAAAAAATGTGACTATTGTGGAGAATGCGCCAAATTCTGTAAGTTCAACGCTATCTTCGTCACCAACCAGAGAATAATGTTTTTTCCAGAACTCTGCAGCAGCTGTGGCGGCTGCGCAATCGTCTGCTCTAGGAATGCAATAAATAAGAAGAAACGGAAGATTGGAACGACAAAAAGGGGATCTGTAAAAAGGGTTAAACTAGTCTATGGCGAGCTCAACGTCGGTGAACCCATGGCGACTCCTGTAATAAAAGCAGTAAAAAAACAGATGCAACCGCCCAAAGAAGGTGACATCATTATTGATTCTCCCCCGGGCACATCATGCCCCGTGATCGAAGCCGTCCATGGCAGTGATTACACTATTCTGGTAACTGAGCCTACCCCTTTTGGTTTGTACGATTTGAAAATCGCAGTTGAGGTGCTAAGCAAGCTCAAAATCCCTTTTGGTGTTGTCGTAAATAGAGCTGGAATCGGGGATAAAAAGGTCCACACATTTTGCAGAGAAAAAGCGATTTCCATCTTGCTGGAAATTCCTTATGAGAGAAACATAGCGGAACTATACTCTGTTGGAAAGCCCTTTGTGTTGGAAATGCCGGAATGGAAGGAGAAGTTCCGTGGGCTTCTCGACAAGATAAAGGAGAGCTTGCAGGTTTGAAAGAGATAACAATCTTAAGTGGAAAGGGTGGGACTGGAAAGACAACAATCACAGCCTCCTTCGCTGCTTTAGCTCGTAACTCAGTTACAGTGGATTGCGATGTCGATGCCCCTGATCTCCACATTCTTCTTCATCCAACAATTATAAAGACTCAAGAGTTTGAAGGCCCAAAACTAGCTGAAATAGATCCCGAAAAATGTGTTGAATGCAGCCTGTGCCAAGAGGCTTGTAGATTCGGAGCCATAGCAGACTTTCAGATCGATCCAATTCTTTGTGAAGGTTGCGGTACTTGTGTCGTCATTTGTCCAGAAGACGCCGTAACCTTGAAGGAACGTGTTTCTGGCGAAGCTTTCATATCCAAGACTAAGTATGGCTTGTTATCTCATGCATTATTGTCCCCCGGTGGAGCAAACTCTGGTAAACTAGTTACCTTAGCGAGGCAGAACGCGAAAGAAGCCGCGGAGAAAGGACAATGCGACCTAATCCTAATCGACGGTCCACCAGGGATAGGGTGTCCTGTAATTGCTTCAGTAACTGGAGTGGACATGGGAGTCATTGTCACTGAACCTACAGTCTCCGGAATCCACGACATGAAACGTGTGTTACAACTTCTGGCCCACTTTAACGTGCAACCACTGGTATGCATAAATAAATATGACTTGAACCAGCGAAACACCAAAAAAATTGAACAGTTTTGCAGCAGACAGAAGATTGGTGTTATCGGAAGAGTTCCTTTCGACTCTATGGTCACGAAAGCCATGGTTTCCGAAACGCCTGTCGTGGAATATTCCTCTGAAAGCGGAGTTTCACTCGAGATAAGCGAGATGTGGAAAGACATACTCAGCAGAATTCGAAGGATACAATGAAGAAAGGAGATGCGCGTGCGCATTCTGAGATTGCTGAGATTGCAATCGGCCATGCCGAGGCAGAAGTAAAAGAGTCAGATTGACAATGAGCGCTTGTATCTCGTCAAGGCCTGAGGTACAGCATCATTAGAGTGAGATTGAACAGGAGTTACATGCATGCAGGACATAGCTGAAGAAATCCGTCTAACTCTTTCTGCCCCAAATCCTGTCAAAAATTCTGAGCTGAACTATATGTGTGTCTGTCTAAGTTCTGTTTAGCAGCCTTCGCATATAGTATGTGTTCCCTTCATAATCAAGCTCCATAAGTTTACATTCACGTAAGAGTTTCTCAACAACACTCCAATCAGCTCCTGCCTTTCTCAAAAGCTCCTTAACCGCTTCTATGCGCATTGGATGCACCGCAGTTATACTCAGCAGATCCTCTTCAACTTTTCCAGTGAAAGCGAAGGCATTTCCCTCGTAACCTATTAAATACTCAACTCTATCTGGGCTAAGTTTGCTGGAAAAAGCTTGAAAGGCAACGTTTATTATTTCTTCTCTAGCTGGTCTAACCCACTTCTCGGTTGGCGGTCTCGTTGGAACTGCGATGTAGGCCTTATCCAGTCTTTTCAGATGTTCCAGAAAATCTGCTAGCTTCTCAAATTCGTTTCCATAATTTATCTCATCTATAAGCATCGTTTCACTGACAACAGTTCCCTTGAAATCCCTTACGAACCCCGTTATACCTTCCAAAATGGATCCTAGTTTAAAGGCTTTGTGCGGTCTATTTATTCTTCTCCATAAGCCTTCGCTGACGACATCAACCTTCAAAGAAACTAAATCAGCGCCAAGTAAATCTTCCTTCACATCATTGCAGCAAATCAGCGAAGCATTAGTCAAAACAGCTATCGGAATCCTAATCCGCTTCAACAAGGATATCTCCCTGCCCAGGCCCCCGTCTAAAGTTGGCTCTCCATCAGGAACGAAAGTCAGATAATCAACTCTTTCATTCCTGAAATGTGCTTCATTTACTTTCCTTTTGGCCTCGTTGAATATCACTTCTGGTGCATAGAAGGATTGCCTTTTAGTCGTCATGGTCAGGGTTTTTCCTACTTGGCAGTAGGCGCATGAATATGTGCAAGTTTTCGCTGGAACATTGTTTATCCCCAAGCTTCGTCCTAAGCGTCTTGATGGAACAGGGCCGAAAGCCAATTTTCTTAGATCTTCCAAATTAGTAACTCCCATCTTAATGCAAAAAATAAAGTTTTACAAAATGCATAAACATGAAGCCAAAAAGTAAAAAGCCAAGAGACAACACTAGGAAGATGTTCATGCTGGTCGACCTTTCTACCGTTTCAGGTAATAAGTGCAAAAACGCTCCGCCTATTAAGGCGCATGCAGCAAATCCTACCCGACATAATAAAATACTGTCAAGTACCTCATCCTTAAATGCAAGACTAACTACCCCAACAAAGGCAATTACACTTATCGAAAATAAACTTGCAATTATTAGGAACAGCATCAAGCTACTTGTCCCCATCAGAACTGATAAGCCTTCCATGTCTCTAGCGTCCATCTCACATATGTTTTGACACTTTCATGCGCACGCAAACAAAAACTAGTCAGAAATTAACTATTAGTTCTCTGATTTGCTTCATTAGAAACTGCAAGAGGTCTTCCTTCAATTAAGGCTTGAGCAACCTTTCTCCTTGCACTTTGAAGAAATCTCCAAATAGTTCCTCTTGAGACGCCCATTTCTCTGCCTGCTTCTTCCTGAGACAACCCTTCAAGGTCAACTAGTCTTAGTGCCTCAACTTCTGCTGGTTCAATCCAGATGGATCTGGAGCTTGTTTTTGGTTCTGGAACAAGCCTCTCTACCTTCGGGGGATTTGGTATGGTGACTGGTTTGGGGAACCTTCCTCTTCTACCTCGTCTATGTCTGCGTCTCCACGCCATCTTAATCACTTATAATAATCCATCCGTAACTTTTATATATTTCTGTGCATTATCTAATAAATATAAATGTGCATAAACACAAAAATAGAGGTGAAATAAGAAATGCCAAGAGGAGATAGAACAGGACCATGGGGCTTAGGACCCATGACTGGGAGAGCAGCAGGCTATTGCGCTAGTTATCCTGTTCCTGGATTCATGAATCCAATCCCTGGATTCAGGAGAGGATATGGCTTTGGGAGAGGACGGGGCAGAGGACGCGGTAGAGGTTTCGACAGAGGATGGAGCAGAGGCTTTGGTAGGAGCTTCGGCAGAGGTTGGTGGGGTTACTCACCGCAATATCAACAACCTTATCCGCCTCCAATGTATTCACCAGAACCACCACGATACCCATACGTTTATCCACCAGTGTATCCGCCAGTAACACAACCCCAGTCTCCAGAACAGGAAGTTGCAGCATTAGAAAATTACAAAAAAGAGTTGGAAGCAGAAAGAGCAGACCTTGAACAAGAGATGGGTGAAATTGAGTCCAGAATTGAAGAGTTAAAGACGACGCTTGAACAAGGAAAAAAGCAACAATAGGACCGTGAACCAGTCGAGTCTTCCAACGAAACGTTTTCAATGCAGTAACTGCGGACAAATCATCGAAGTCCCTCAAGGAATCCCGAAACCTCCAAACTGTGCGAATTGTGGAGCATCAGTCTACGTGATACATAGGCTAGATCCTGGGTCTCCAAGAGGACGTAGAGGGAGAAGCAGAGGAGGACGAAGTTTCTAGCCTATACTTTCCATCTTTTGTGGAGGATACCAGTTGAAAAAGAAGTTTAGAATAGCTGTGGCAACAAATGGAAAGAAAAGATTAGAAGATAATGTTTCAGAGGTTTTTGGTAGAGCGAACACATTCACAATGGTAGAAATTGAAGACGGCAAGATTCAGGTATCGAAGGTTATTGAGAATCCTGCTCTCTCTTACGAACATGGGGCTGGCCCAATTGCAGTTAAAGAATTGGTAGATTCTAAAGTTGACTTGGTGATTGCTCCACAATTAGGTATTGGCGCATCATCAATACTTGAACACCATGATGTGACTATAATTTTGGCAAAAGCTGGCACTAAAGTTGCAGAAGCGGTTGAAGACGCTTTGGAAGAATCACGTAAGAAATAACTCTATCCATCATTGAGAAAGGAAAACTCGTCTTCAGAAACACACTATGTATTGCTTAGTATGCTAAGTCTGAGCAAGACAAAACACGTAGGAAGACTGCCAGTTTTGGGGTTCAATAAAATTGAAAAAATGGTCATTTCCGAAATGCGCAAGATCTACTCAAAAAAAGCTATTGATCATGCTATGAACCCTAGAAATGTTGGTCGTATAGAAGAAGCCACTGGCGTTGCGAGAATCACTGGATCATGCGGTGATACAATGGAAATATCCCTAAAAATAGGGAGCGGTAAAATTGTAGAGGCAAAGTTTTTGACTGATGGTTGTGGTGCAAGTATAGCTTGTGGCAGCATCATAACGGAATTAATTAAGGGTAAACACATCTTCGAAGTCCAAAAATTTGATTCTAAAAGAATTCTCGAAGCTCTTAACGGTCTTCCTGAATCAGACATCCACTGCTCAGTATTGGCCTCAAATACGCTGGAGGCCGCTATCAAGGACTATATGAGCTGGAAAAATGAAAGAAATAATGTTAACAAAAGGAGATGACAAAAAATGAGAACAGAAAAAGAAATTAGGAAACGGCTAGAGGGACTTAAGAGGCAGAGAGCAACTGAAGGACCGTATATTGAATGGAAGAGTGTCGCTTGGCAAGCGGCGAAACAGGCTCTCGAGTGGGTTCTTGAAGAAGCAGAAAGTGCCCTAACTTATTGAGTAGATGCACCGATCATGCATGCATTGTTTTATCTCATAGAAGGACGTAGAAATAGGGTTTGCTAAAGATCTGCAGTTGGTGGTGCGCATA
>JAOUKM010000013.1 GCA_029882535.1 Candidatus Bathyarchaeota archaeon | reverse complement strand
AGCTTCATGCAAAGCAATGCGTAACTTGGAGGCATTCACCCCTCAAAGAGTAGCCTCTCCAGTTAGAATAGACATTTTGTATTCTGAAAAGCAGATGGCTTCTACAGCAGCTCGGTTCCCAAGGACCGAAAGAACAGGAGAGAATAAAGTTACTTACATCGCAGATGATTACTTGGAAGGCTGGTTAGCCTACAATACATGCAGAGTTGTATCACGTATGCATATCCTCGAAGATCTTTTAATGTTTATGGTCAAAGCCCTAACGGACGACATGCAGCAGGTGAAAGAACGAAAAAAAGAATGGGAGGAACAAAGAAGGAAGAGGATAAAAAGCGAACAACCTTTTCCATCTGTAAAGTACTAACAGTGATAATAACACTCGAAAAGGCATGCATGCTTTGACACGTTGGTCGTGTTGTGGGGTGGGGATTTCCAACATGGATAACTGTCTCGATTATAGGTGGAACACTTTCATACCTCGTTCATAGTTACTACAGTGCTAAGGAAAAAAGAATAGCTCAGAAACTATCTACAACAGTTCCTAAATGCCCTAAATGTGGGAAGCAAATCTCCAAAGCAAACTTCGATTTCTGTCCTTTTTGCGGTGCCTCATTGACACAAGGATAAATTCATATCATAATAGTGGAATAATGTAAAATGATGCTGACTATGAAGAAAATTGCTTTAGGCTTCATGTTGTTTACTGGGCTGATCATCATTGTTTTAGGAGCTTATCTTACTTTTTTTTGGATGAAAGGAACTGTAGGAAAAGGGGACTACGATGTAGAAGGAGGAGACGTGCTTCAACTATCATGGTACCTTGAAAACGGTGACAGAACTGAGGGTGGATTCACAGTTAGCGGTGGAAACGAAGAGATAAAATTCTACATAAAAAATCCTTCTGGAGCAATTATCTACGATGCTGGAATTGTGAAAACCCGACTTTGGCACGGTTTTACAGCAGGAAATTCTGGGATCTACAGTTTTTATTTTGACAATCAGGAATATGCCAGCAAAAAGACTGTACATGCAAGCTTTCTTTCGCCATACGAACCTAGCATTAACAGGTTTGAAGTTCTAGGCCTATCGCTGATGTTTGTAGGTTTGATTATCTTGATCTATAGCACCAGAGGGCTATGGATTAAAAAGCGGACATAGTGACTAATCTAGTCTATTATTTTTCTTAATTCCCAAGCAATATATCTTGAAAAGCTCTCCACTGTGTCTTAACATAAGGCCCTAAGCTTTTATTCTGCATTAGTGGATAATGTAGAATGGAGAGCATGTATCACGGGGAATTTTGATAGTGACAAAAACAAGTGTTAATCTTCAGCCAAGTTATGATACGAAATCTCTTGCTGGCAAGCTGGCACGAGTAATAATTTACGCATTTATCCCTTTTTTTGTAGTACTGGGAATATTGGTTCTCGTTCGTGGGTTCTCAGTTTCAACAGCTCTATCCTCTATGGAAGTATTGGCAGGAAGCATTTGTTTAGGCTGTTCTATCATTCTTCCGATTACTGTACATCGGAGGTTGAGAAAAAGCAAAGAAATGTGCATTGAATTTGTTAATTCCATCTCCGATCTGATTAAACACTGGGCTATAGTATGCATTGGTCCTCTTGCCTATCAAGCCTACTGCGAATTATTCGATGATTTCTTTTTAGAAGTGACCCCCACAACATCGAACATGCTTTCGTTCACTATCTACAAATTCCTTTCTCCAACGCAGAATGTTATGAAGACTCCGTTATGGAGTACGGGAAAGCCCGACAAGAAGATTTTGCCATACAGGTTCCTACCGTTTATCACGGTGCCACAAAAAACTAAAGATTTTCAGAAATGGAAACAACAACCAGAAAAGTGGAAACGCACAATTGCTGAGGATGAAGAGCTTCGTGAGCTAATATTGACGTATAGTCATATCACCTATCTTCAAGAGAGGTTGTCTCCCTCCAAAGGTGTTTTTTCGATCCACGTAGCTGGATATGATACATACTTCGTACATCCTCTCTATAGAGGACAATCAGTTCATGGAAAATCTGTAGGGGCAAGCATAACTTTTTACACAGTAAAAACACCTCTTGAGAAATTTGAAACACCTCAAAAATTCAATGAACAACTCATCAATATCGGCAAAAAAATCTTAAATCATATCGTTCAAGGAATCGAAACTTAACAATAACTTGAGAAAAATGGATGTCTACAAATAATTATGAAATGATCGTTCTTAATGACCAAGCAAGATGATAAGCAAATTTAACTATTTCTAACAATCTAATAACTAAGATTAACCATTTATTTTCTACGAAGGAGCTTTTCTTCATAGTCTCTCTATTGTATCTTACATAACGGCCTAAACTCTCTATATCTGATACTCAATCAAAATCTCTTTAAACAATAGTTGAATAATGTAAAATCGGTAAGATCAAATTGTCTCTAATCGATCGAGAGGTTAGTGATCTAAGTGGAAAAGGATGCAGCAACGGCGATAATAGAAGAGTATGAGAAGCAATGCAAGCTTTTCACGACTTTCACTGAAAAAGCGGAGAAACTGATAAGAGATTTGTTAAAGGAGAATCATCTATGTGTGCATTCTGTTACTTCTCGCGTTAAGGATAAAGCAAAGCTTCATTCTAATTTGACTCAATCAGGGAAAGAGTTTTCAAAACTGAGCGATGTCCCAGATATATCAGGACTGCGCATCATTACATATTTCGCTGACGAGGTTGATTCGATAGCAGAAATGGTTGAAAAAGAATTTAATGTTGACAGGAAGCGTTCAGTGGACAAACGTGAGTTACTAGATCCGGATCGATTTGGCTATCTCTCTTTACATTACATTGTTAAACTCTCTGCTTCTCGTTTGAAACTTACTGAATATCGACGCTTCGCAAATTGTCATGCTGAGATTCAGATACGATCCATACTCCAACATGCGTGGGCAGAAATCGAACATGATCTAGGTTATAAGAGCAAATATGCTGTCCCAAGAGATGTTCGGCGGCGTTTCTCTAGACTCGCTGGGCTTCTGGAAATTGCTGATGACGAATTTATTCAAATAAGAGATGGTCTGCTTGAATATGAGCGAAACGTTCCTAAAGAAATTGTTGAGGCTCCTGCATCAGTCTTGATTGACAAGGCTTCTTTACTTTCATTCATCAGGACTAACTCGCTGGTACAAGAGTTAGACAGGAAAATAGCCTCTATTGCTAAATCAAAGATTAGAGAACATAAAGGTCGTTTTATGGATGGATTAGTTGATGAATTGAGGTACGCTCGCTTGAGGACTATTGCGGAACTCGATTCCAAACTTTGTGAAGAAAGAGAAAAGATAACAAAATTCGCAGAACTTTGGATAACTCCATCCAAATATGATGAGCTCGGTGCAGGAATTAGCTTATTCTATCTAATCTACGTCTTAATAGGAAAAGAGAAATCGATTGAGAAAGCAAGAGACTATATAACAACCTCCGAAATCGGTCCACCTGATGAAATCGAATCAAACGCAGAGAAGATTATCTCAATATACTCTAAAATCGCTGGTTCGTGATAACTGAAACATTGATGTTGTTTAACTTTGACTTTCGCCAAGCAAACCAGCTCTATAATCTCTCCATTGAGTCTTAACATATGGTCCTAAGCTCTCAATATCTGATACACCTACAAAGTCTCTTAGTGCGAATGGTGTGTTGAAGACGTATTTTCCATAGTAGCTTTCAGCTTGACACCGGCGGTTACATAGTAGTTGGAGTGTAGTAAATAAATGCAAATAGTACTCCTTGGGAAACTGTGTTAGCTTTGCTGTTTCTCCATCGCTTCAACGCGTGCAATCAGCCTTTTAGTTAGCGTCTTTAAGTCTGCAAGCTCCTGCTTAACCTCCGCCGTCTCAGCTAGTTTTCTTTCCAACTCTTCGATTCGCTCGGCTTGCTTGGCTATGACCTCTTCAGTTTGGGTAGGTGTAGCTTGCTCTATTCTCAAGAATGGCATGGCTTTTTCTACATAGAGCTCTCTATAAAATTCAGGATCTTGCGGTCTGTAATGTTCATCTACCCCGGCTTCTACAGTGTGACCCATCCAAAACTGAACTAGCTCAAACCCTGCCTGGTGTGCTTGCTTCCTAAACCATTTTCTTAAATTGTAGAGCCTTAGCTGGCTTGGTTTTCCAGCTTCTTTCTGCTCGAAGTCAACTATCCCTTTTTCTTTGAGTTTTAAAAGCGCAATTCTGAATCTGTGGCTCACGTTTGAATAGGTGATGGGTGTTTCTTTGCCGTACTGTGTGAAGACATAGCTTTCTCTAGTTATCCTTGATCTTGTTTTCAAATAGTCTCTGAGGTGTGTAAGAGCCTCTTGCGCGATAAATGTGAAATAAGATTTGTAGTTGCCTTTTGCGATCTCTCTAGGGACTTCAATTTTGCATGGTATTCTCTCTTTTGAGAAGTCAGGTTCAAAGTGTTTTATGCGTAACTGGCAGAGTGTATGGGGCCTTAAGCCGCTTTGAGCCATAACCGCGAAAAAGGCTCTATCTCGGGGTCTTGCTATTCTCAAAACCTCTGCTATTTCTTCTTTAGTTATATCCCTGTTGTGGTGTGAGGTGAAGGCTTTAGCCATCGGGACATAACCAAGTGGCAAATCGTTGTATTTGAAGAAACTCTTAATGCTAGCTGCCATAACTCTGATAGTGTTTTTTGTGAACTCTCGACTTAAACTTCCTATCCAAGCCTTCAAATACTGCGCATATTTCCGTTTGAACTCTCTGTCGTTGCCGTCCTCATACTCTGCTAAAACTTCAGTTGCTTTCTTATCTATGAACCCTAAGAACAGCTGCAAGTGCCGCCTATAGTTTCTTGCTGTGTATTTGCTTGTTGAATGAGAGAAAGCAACGGTATCTATCCAACATTGAACAGGATCAAACTTGTTTCTGTTGTCAAGTTTCATTTTAACCGTGTCCACTCTAATGAGCTATAGTAGTAGTATTTAAATATGACTACAAAAACATATAACAGAAGAAGTGTGTTTGTTGCGTGTTGGAATAGCTTTTCACGAAAAATATCGGCAGTATGACTTTGGACCTGGGCACCCCTTCAGAGGCGACCGTTTTGGCAACGCTATGAAGCTTTTTGAAGAGCAAGGATTACTAAATTTGCCTAACGTCAGTATTTTGAAACCAGAAGTTGCCAAATTAAAAGATTTGTTGCGAGTTCACAACAAAAGCTATGTTGACTTGATCTTTGACTTCGCAGAAAAGGGCAGACCATATGACCTTGACACACCGGTATCACCCAGTATTCTCGAGGCGGCACTGTACATTATGGGTGGAGCATTGAAAATTGGAGAATCTATTTACAGTGGAGAGATTGAACGAGGAGTATCCCTTGGCGGTGGGCTTCACCATGCAGGAGAAGACTTTGGTGGGGGATTCTGTCTCTTCAACGATGTTGCCATGCTGGCTAGGTATCTTCAGGAGAAGCATGGTGTTAGGCGTGTTTTGATTTTGGATTATGATGTGCATGCGGGAAACGGCACTAGTGATATTTTCTTTTCTGATTCTTCGGTGTTGTTTATTTCGGTGCATCAAGATCCGAAAACTCTTTTTCCAGGCACTGGTTTCGTTGGCCAGATTGGTAAAGGTGATGGAGAGGGTTTTAATGTTAATGTGCCTTTGCCGCCTGGAACTAGAGGTGAGACGTACTTTTTTGCGTTGAGAGAGATTTTTGTTCCTCTTGCCAAGGAGTTTAAGCCGGATATTGTTTTGGCTAATGGGGGGAGTGATCCGCATTTTGCTGATATCCTTGGCAGTTTAGGTTTGACTGTTAAGGATTTTTTTGACTTGTCGAGACTTATTGCGAATGCTGCAGAGGAAGTTTGCGGAGGTAGGGTTGTTTTGTTGGTGGGCAGCGGCTACAATCCTCGTGTGTTGCCTCTCTGTTGGTACGCTCTTGCGGCGGGAGTTGCGGGTGTAGAAAAGATTAGGGTAACTGATCTTTCTGAGCCGCCGGTTGAGCCACCTTGGTGTCGTGAGCGTGTTGAGGCTACGGTGAAAGAGTTGAGTCAGATTCTAAAGAAATATTGGGCATGTTTTAGATAAAGCTTGTATTTTCTTTAGGTTTTATTGTGGGGGTATGTTGCGGCGTACGTTTTATAGTGTTGATAGGGTTGAGGTTGATAGATTTGTTGCTGAGAATGAGTGTGTGGGTTCTTGGTTGGGGAAGTTTGCGGAGAGTTGTAGCCGACGTCTGGTTTTTCTTGTTGCTAGTCCATAATCTACCGCCTTCTTTACAACTGTGCTAGCAGTTCTAGGCTCATAAACACATAATACTAGAGCATTTTTCACTATGTCATCTAGTAACGATTCACTCAGAGTTTCTTCCAGTTTTCTTCGATAAAGTTCATCCTCTTTGAAATATCGTTTCAGAAATTCTTCATCATTTATATCTAATCCTTGTTGCTTCAACGCTTTCAATATTGGATAAATGATGTCCTCTCCTTCTTCAACTGGATAACGCAAAGTATAGAAATCATCAAATGTAATGGCTTCAACTGTCAACCCACTAAACATTGATACATCATTGTCTTCGCTTTTCTTTCTTCCCATCTTTCATGCTCCTATTACTACTCTTAATATTCTTTGTATTAGGTTGGGTTTCTTTGGTTCTTATGGTTCAACATTCAGTTTAGGTCTTGTGAAGCTTCTGAACAAAGGTACTTTCTCCAGGGTAATTTTTGAACCATATTGCTGTATGAATTCGCTAGTTTTCAAATCTCTGGCTTTAAGTATTGTTTGTGAAGCCATGCGCGCGCGCAGTAAATCCTGGCGTGTGCTGCGATTTTTCCGCCACTCGTCGTTTGGTTGGTTTGGTTTGATAAAACTTTACCCAAAAAAATAATACTCACGAGAAAATCGGCTGGATATCAAGCTCATCAACAATAGCGCTCATTTCTATATCGGGTGGTCGCTTCTCAAAACGATTGGCAGCATCCAACATCTTGGGCAGAAGCTGCATATCACCTGCTGTGATCAGAAAGCTGTCCGGGAAACCCAATGACCAATGCACCGACTTATCAATAGCAATTTGAGTCTCTAAAGGTTCATAGAAATACGTATTGTAAGTCTTGGGACGGTTCCCCCACGGCCGCCGAGCAATGGATTTGATGGTTTGTACTGAAACGTTGCGCTTACGGCACAACCCAACTAACTCATTGAAATCAGCTGCATAACGGGGATTCTGCATCAGCACGTAGTTGTACGGCAATAAGACTGTATCGAAATCAAAACGCTCCAAGCTGCGTTTGTGCATTGCCGGCACTTTGTTACCGTGGCCTGTGACGCCCAGAAACCGCACCAAACCTTTATCACGCGCTTCAATAAAGGCCTCCAAGGCGCCCTCAGGCCCCATCACTTTTTCCCAACCTGCCGGGTTGGTCAGGCCATGCATTTGCCAGAGATCGATGTAGTCGACGCGTAGCCGTTCCAACGATCGCTTCAGATTGTCCAAGGCTCCTGGGCGTGAGCGTCTGCGGGTTTTGGTGGCAACGAAGAAGTCATTTCGATGCTTGGCCAACCAAGGCCCGATGACCTTCTCTGCGTTGCCGTACATGGGCGCGGTATCGATGTGATTCACTCCGTATTCTTGCAACAGCGCCAATGCGCTATCCGCTTCTGCCTGCGTTGCTTTGTTGAGCGCATAGGCGCCGAAAATGACGCGTGTGCTTTGATGTCCTGTACGTCCGAATTCCTGTCTCGGAATCATCTCAATGTTCCTCCGTTTTACTCAAGCTGCGTAAGCTCAGTTGGTATCGCCATAGCCCTTATAATGTGTTCCGAGGCGGTCGCATCTTTGTCAGCAGCAGCTTCTCCACATCCTTTGCATCGGATTCGCTGGTCACTGGAATGAACAGCCAACGCCCGTCTCGCAACTGCGGGGCCTCCTGCAGCATCCGCGAGATCTTCTCTCCGAGCTCAAGCTGCAGGGCACGCTCGGCCTGAGCCTTGCCGAGTACGATCTGCGCAAGGATTCGTTCCCGCTGTGGATGTAGCGCAGTCAGTGATTTGCCGTTTCGCCGGTAGCGGAGATTCCAGCCGCTCTTGGCTGGGCCCCATGTGCTCCAGGTTCCTTCTATCCGGTAGGACTTCTCGATGAAGATGGTCAAGCGCTCCCAGAGTGGGAAGCAAGAGCCTAGAGCCGATCGGATTTCCTCCGGAGTCGGTTGGTGCTTTGGGTCAGTGAAATAACTCTCGGTCATCGTTGCGACCTTCTCCATTCGTCAATGTCTCCTTGAATATCATTTTCTACCCCTTCCAACCTACTACATATGCACCTAACTACTGCTTATATCTAAGATTTTATGCGCGCGCGGATTGAGTGCCCACTTACTCTTCTATTCTTCTCACCAATTTAAACGAGAGCAGAGTGATTGCTATAATAGCGACTGATGCGACAATTCCTATGGTTGCCATGCCAGTAGTAATTGGTTCGAAAGTTGGTTCTCGGCTCATCATTTGCCAAGTCTCAGGGATTAGATAGAAACCGAGTACAAAGGCTATTAATGCTCCAGATAAAATCGCGTGCAATAATTTAATCTGCATTTTTACCCTCCAAGTATTCGTGGCTTTTAATAGCTATAGTTCTATTCTTTAGAACACTGGTCAAATAGGTTTCAACCTCCATTGTCTCCAAGTTTCGTATGCTGTGATGACAAGTCCGCTTCCTCCAAAAGCTAAAGCGAAGATGCCTTGTATGGACAGTGCGTGAGCATATCCAACTACAAACACAATTAGAAGAGTAAAGAAAAAGATCGTGTAAAACACGTATCTCGGAATCATCAGCTGGCTAATCCTTACAAAGGAGCTCATCACCTCCAAGCTAACTGTTTTCCTAAGTTCGTAGTCTCCCTTAGCGTTTTTCCTGATGAGCTCCATGTCCAAAAGCTTCTCAAGATGATAAGATGCCACGCTTGGACTTGAAAGACCTAGTTCTCTTTGAAGACGCCTGATGGTAGTGGGTTTCCCACTTCTCAGAAGATGCCAGTATACCTGAAGGGTTGTACCCTTCAGCTTTGACTTAACATCCTCCATTAGCAGCCCCTGAGGACAATCTACAGTCAATTGGCTTATAAGTTTCGAACACCTCAGCGCGCGTATTGTTTACTTGTTCTAATTTTAGAACATTTGTTCTAATGCATAGAACTAAATGTTTCTCAGATCTTTATTTTCTTTGATGATTAAAATGAGAAAGAAACTGCTAGTAATAGTAATAATGGTGTCCATCGCCGTTTCTTCTGTAGCCTATGCTTGGCTTGCAAGAGACGAAGGCACACGAGCCAAAGAAAATGAAGAAACACTTCCGGGTGTGACTAAGTTCGAGGCTGTTGTCAACGGTATGAAGCGTCTGGATGTCTTCGTGTGCGTCAACATAAGCGACGGCTTGACTGAGAAAGAAGCCGAATTGATAGCGGGGACAACTTTCATCCATGTTAAGGGAGAATATGTTTGGCGTCGACTTGTTACTCTAACCTTTGATGATACTCAAATAAGGGCACACTATGTTTGGGGCTATGATGAAACTGACTTGGGACATATATATGACATGACTGCAGATCTCACAACACTTCAGATAACAGTTGATCACTGCTTCTGATAGTTGTCATACGATGATAACTCAGTGTGCGCGGAGATAACAACCTCGCGAAATTTAAGACGGGATCTTGGAATAACTGCAAGCGCACAAGCGGACTGATGGTATTCCTTTTTCTGCGCGCGCACCAAAAACTCTCATTCTACACCTAACGGATATACGTAAGAGCAAAATCAAAAATAGAAACTTTTTGGCTCTGGAATCCACAATTATTGAGAATTTCCAGAGGCTTCTATTAGAATAGCTATTCTGAGTAGTAGGGGACTTTCTCAGAGGCTTTTCTCGACTACGCCAAAGAACTCAACCTACTCACAGAAGCATGCCACTAACTTAAGGGAAACAGTTAGGACCGTATTAGGAAAATTTTACGTTTAAAGAATAGTACTATAACCAAAGGGTGAGAGACTCTATATGGAACCTAATCCTAGATTCCAAATATGGAAGGTGATATTTTGAAAGCACCTACAGAGGAAGAACCAAAGAAAGGAGCAGAGTTGTGTCTAGAAAACGCAAGTAGCCTTATTGCAGACGCTGAAGTATTGCTTAAACGAGAAAGTTATGGTCATGCAGTATTTTTAGCAATTTCTGCAATTGAGGAGGCAGGCAAGGCATATGTTTGTGCAATAAATAGAATTGAGGGAGAACGTACACTAGCTGATGAGCTAAAAGACTATACATATGGTAGGAGTGCCCACGAAGCAAAGCTCAATCTTTTCATCAGTTATCATTTTATGGAAGCAATAGGAAAAGCAATGGAGAATCATAAAGAAGTTAATAAGCCTTTAGATGTCGAGGATTTGGTTGAAGTGGGTAAAGATTTGGATTCTGCAGGAAAAGCCATGAGGGATACGAGGTCACGAGGATTATATGTTGATTTCAGAGAAGGGAGATGGGCAGCTCCATCTAATTCCACTCGTGAAGATGCTGAATCATGGGTCGAATATGCTAGAAAATATAAAGAATAAATGAATTTAATATGTGCAGGAATATTAAATCCTCCTCTTGATTTAGTGAAGGTAGTTAAGAAATTTATTGATCAGTTACAAACTGCATATGTTAATGGATTCTCTCAAAAAGCTGAAATGTTGTACAAGAACGGAAAGATCACTAAGGAGTTATATGATCGAATATTGCGTAAGAAGTAAAATCATGAAAACTAGATTTGTAAGAAATGCGGAAAAGTTATAGCAAAACCAAAAATCCTAAAACAGACCACTCCTAAAGCCTAACCATAATTGGAAATGCTTAGGTAGGCTGGAATAGATGAGAGACATTCGAGAGATTCGTGAAAAGTTTCCGGTGACGCGGAGTAAGGTGTTTTTGAATCACTCTGCTTATTCACCTCTTCCGCAGCCTGTGGTGGATGTTATGAGGAGGTATAATGAGGAGCTTTGTCGCTATGAGATTGACGAGTCGGAGTATAGTCTTGGGCAGGAATTTTTTGCAAAGCTTGTAGGTGCTGAAAAAGACGAGGTTGCTTTGGTTCCTAACACTTCTACAGGGCTGAATATTGTTGCTAATATGCTTGACTACTCTGCAGGTGCTAACATTGTTACGACGGATTTGGAGTATCCCTCGGTGGTGTATCCTTGGCTTAAAGAGAAGCTTGGCATGGAGGTGCGGTATGTCAAGAATGTTGGCGGAAAGGTTTTTCTTGGAGATGTAGAAAAGACCGTGAATGACCAAACTGCTGCAGTTGCCGTAAGCCATGTGGAGTACGTAAACGGTTTTAGACACGACTTGAAGGCGTTAGCTGAGATAGCTCATGAGCACGGTGCCTATCTTGTAGTGGACGCTATTCAGTCGTTGGGTGCTATGCCTGTCGACGTGGGAAGGGATGGCGTAGACTTTTTGACGGCAAGCTGCTACAAATGGCTCCTAGGTCCTGCTGGAGCAGGATACCTGTATGTTTGCAAGGAGCTTGTGGAACGGTTTGAACCGCCATTTATCGGTTGGGCAAGCGTGAAACCCGAGGTTTTTGACTCGATTGAGTTTTGGGACATTTGGCGGCTACAGCTTTCTAAGACTGCTAGCCGCTTCGAGGTGGGTTCTCCAAGTTTCATAAGTTTCGTAGGAGCAGCGGTTGCCATTCAACTTCTCCTAGACGTAGGCATTGAGAATATTCAGAAGCGTATTTTGGATCTGACAGCACTACTTATGGATTCTGTAAAGAGTTTGGGATTTCGTCTCACTACTCCAGAAGATAGGGAGTGTCGTTCAGGTATAGTCCATTTTCTTACTGATAGAGCTCAGGAGAGGGCAGAGAGGCTGAAGAAGAAGGGAGTTATAATATCGGCGCGGTCGAAGGGGCTGCGTGTGGCGCCTCACTTCTATAATACTGAAGAAGAAATAGAGCGGTTAATCAAAGAACTCAAAACCACATAAAAATGGCTTAAACTGCATGCTTAGCAAGTGCTTCCTTCAGCTTAGAAACGAAACCATCCTCATCCTCTGCAAGTCTTTTCTTTACCTCTTTCCAGGCACTTGAGCAATTCTTATACTCCACACCAACAATGCCATGAATAACTCTGTCAATCTTCCGTTTGTTCTCTTTAGAGACCTCTATTCCTGCTTTTTCGAAAACATGTTTAAGATGCCTAAAATAGCAAGTCACAACAGACCATCCTAGACAATTAAACTAGCTTTCTAAACTTATAACTTTAGGCTGTGTAGGGTTTGAATTCCCACTTTTCCCGTTCTAATGCAATCTGTCTCATAATCTCCGTCGCCTTCTCTTTAGGAATCGTCATCATTGCCTTGCCAACATGTTTGCAAAATTGTTTTGCGGGTGCACATCGACTCCAATCTGCACAGTCATGAAGCATTACGCGGTTTTTTGTGTCTACGAAAAGATGGTATTTGCGAATTGAAGCCTTAATGCTGCTGTCGGAAATTTCCTCAATTCTAATCTCTTTATCGCTAATGCCTTTTGCCCGTCTAATCCTACCTTTATCCATAAACGTGCTAAGCAACTTCTCAAAATTCATCCGTTCAACTTCTTCAGGTATATACGCAGCCAAGGTCATGCCTCGCTCCTTCATCTTCTTCTTTGCCACTGCCTTGGCCTCTTTGAAGTAGCTTTCAATGTTTTCTTTGGCTTCTCTCTGTCCTTCCGTCAACTCCCCAATCATCTCTGCAAACTGAAGACAATTCCTAACAGCATACCCATGATAATGATTGTTAAAATAGCCAAAAACCTTCTTAGCCTGCTTCTCCGTCTTTTTAACCTTCTCAACCCACGGCTCAAGCTCACTTGGCTCGTAAAGATAATAGTACCAAGGACGATCACCCCGTCCATGCCACCTCACATAGGCAATGTCTGAAGTGACTTTCACGGTAGGCGGAAGTAAAGGTTCATCGACGATGGTATAGGCTGCATTGTAGCTTTCTAATAGCTTCCACGTTTCATCTCTCAGCCATGATTTGTGGCGAAACTCGATGGCAAGCTTGAACTCAGGTGGGAAAATTGTGAGAAAGCCTTCCAGCAAAGCAACATCATACTTCAAGCTTGGAGGCAACTGCGCAAGAAGACAGCCAAGCTTGCCGCCAAGCTGTAGAGGCTGCATTAAATCGCAAAACTTGTTTAGATCGGTTTCTACAGCTTTAGACTCAAGCCTTCCTTCGTGAGTAACTTGCTTGGGTAACTTTGCCGCAAAAATAAAATCTGACGGCGTGTATCTGAGCCAGCCCATAACCAAACCTCTTGTGGGAAAGCGGTAGAAAGTAGAGTCAATTTCCGCCGTTTTGAAGACCTTAGAGTAAGCCTTAAGCTTGCTTTCTGTTGATGTCTTGTAAAATGGTCCAATCCAGTCTTTGTAGGACCATCCTGAAGTGCCGAGGAAAACTCTACCCATCGACAAACAACCAAGCCTAGAATTTTTTTCCACTCAACCGTTCAAAAGCCTCAATATACTTCTTTGAAGTTTCAAGAACCACATGCTCTGGCAGTTCCGGCGCTGGAGGCTGTCTATTCCACTCTATTGACGTTAGATAGTCGCGTACGTATTGTTTGTCAAAGCTCGGCTGGCTCTTTCCAACTTCGTATCTGTCTTTAGGCCAAAACCTAGACGAGTCTGGAGTTAGAAGTTCATCTATGAGGATGAGTTCGTTGTCAAGTACGCCAAATTCCATCTTCGTGTCTGCCACTATAATGCCTTTGGCTTCTGCCTTCCGTGAAGCTCTTTCATAAATCTTCAAGCATACGTTGCCAATTTTCTCTGCCATGTCTTTCCCGATTTTCCCTGCAACTTCTTCCTTTATCATTTCTACGTCGTGCCCTGTTTCTGCCTTTGTGGTAGGAGTCAAAATGGGCTCAGATAACTGTTCGGCTTTTTTCAGTCCTTTTGGTAAGTGTGTTCCGCTGATAGGCTTTTCTTTTCGGTAGTTTTCCCATGCTGAGCCATAGAGATACCCGCGCACGACGAATTCAACTTTTATGGGCTTAGTTTTTTTCACTAGGACTGTGCGGGGGTTGACGACTTCTAGAATGTGATTTGGCATTATATCTATAGTTTCGTTGAACCAATATGCTGAGAGCCTATTGAGGGCTTCGCCTTTGTGGGGAATGCCGTTTGGAAGGACTACATCGAAGGCGGAGATGCGGTCTGTAGAGACAATTAGCAGTCTTTCGCCCATGTCATAGAGGTCTCTGACTTTTCCCCTTTTGAACAGGGTAAGAGGGAGATGAGTTTTGAGGATGACGTCGGAGCTCATCTGTTCTTCCAGCTTTAGGCTTTGGATTTGCCGCTTTCTTTAAGCCTTCGCATGTAAACCTCAACTTTTCTCTGCAGGCTCTTGTCAAAGAGAGCAAGCATCTTAACGGCGGAGAGTGCAGCGTTTTCGGGCCTAGGAACATAAGCCACTGCAACACCTTGAGGGGTCATTGCTGAAGAAAAGAATTTAGCCCACCAGAACCTTTCCGAATCAGGGGGACAAGCAATAACTGGATATTTCGATGAGCCTGCCACAACCCCTGAGAGAGCGTCGGACAAGCCAACAACCGTAATAAAAACTATGTTTTCCCCTTTTTTCTCGCATTTTTTAACTTCTTCTAACAGTTTTCTGGGAGCTTTGTGAGCAGACGCGACTACATATTCGCATTTTACATTGAACTTTTCTTGTTTCAAGAATTTGTTGATACGAGAGGCAAACTCGTAATCTCTCTTTGAACCCATAAAAACAACGATTTTTCCTTGCTGCATGGTTCCTATATTACGAGAAAAACGATTTAAAGCTAACTAACCCTAACCGACACCATAGATATAAGAAAAATTCAGACGATCTCAAAGCACATCCCAGTAGAGTATATTAATTTTCAAAACAAATACTTTTTGGATACTGTTCCAATGAATCAAATCATGAAAGAATTCTAAGCAGTACAAAGGAGAATTTACTTACAACTATGGTCATCCACATCCAAACACAAAAAAGAAAATATGCTTGAAAACATCTCCATTGCAACTTTTACTCTCCACCAAAAGGCAAGACTTTCTCGCACACATCGGTTTAAAGCTTAATTATGACAGCCTCTTTATTTGTCGGCTAAGGTGTAAAAGCTTTGAATACAGACGAAAAGTTTGAAGAACTAAAAAAGGAAATATTCGACAAATTCTTCGAGTTAAACCCCCACTGGGCCAGCCACTTAGGCCTCCACGACCCCTACGACCACTTGCTTCCAAAAGGCAACACTGCACACATTCTTGAAAACCTGCATTTGCTTGAAAAATCTGTTAAACGCATTAAGGAAACAATAGACTACAACGCCTTAAACGATGCTAACATGATAGATTGCCAAGTATTAGAGAAAGCCCTCGAAATGAGCAGATTCGAAGTCTATGAACAACGCACCCACGAACTAAACCCAGACGCCTTCCAAGAAGTCGGCAGCACCTTCTTCATGATGATCACCCGAGACTATGCACCCTTAGAGAAACGAATCGACGCTATCATCGCAAGACTCGAAAAACTCCCCAAATACTTAGAAGAGTTTCGATCAAGATTTAAAAACTCAATACCTGTAAAGCTATGGACTGAAGTCGCCATAGAATCAGCACAACAGATACCCGGATTATTCCAATTTATCGCTGCAGCATCAAAGGGCAAGATTCCAGAGGAACTCCATGGAAGACTTGGAAAAACCGTAATGAACCTGATGCAACCCTTCCAAGAACACATGCAGTGGCTTCAAAGTCTAAAGTCAAACACAACCGAAAACTGGGCTCTGGGCAAGGAAAAGTTTGAGAAACTAATCCAGCTACGCGACCTCGGAATGACCTCAGAGGAAATCTACCAACTCGGCATCAAATACCTTAAAGAGTTAAAAGAGGAAAGAGCACGTATAGCCGCACAGATTGCCCCAGGCAAAAGTGTCGAAGAAGTCATGAAGACGATTGAGAACAACGCTCCGAAAACTTTTGAAGAAGCCTTAAAAGCCACAAGAGAGGCAATGGAAGAGGCAAAACGATTCCTCATTAAAAACAACATTGCCACTGTTCATGAAGAAGACAAATTGGTGATTGAGCAAACTCCAGCATTTATAGCACCTCTCATTCCGTTCGCAGCTATGATGATGCCGTCAAGATTTGACAAGCCAATGATAGGCGTTTACCTAGTCACCCGACCCAAAGACACTGCAAACCTCGGCAGCCACCTGAACTACGTAAGCATCAAAAACACTGCAGTCCACGAAGCTTTTCCAGGACACTTTCTCCAAGGTACAATCTCAAACAGAAGCTCTCTGATACACATGCTTGCTAATGGAACGGAAACAGTTGAAGGCTGGGCGCACTATTGTGAGCAGATGATGGTGGAACACGAATACGTAACAAGCTTAGAATCTAAACTGATACAAATAAAAGATGTGATCTGGCGTGCTGTGAGGATTATCGTGGACGTCAAATTGTCACGTGGCGAAATGAGCTTCGACGATGCTGTTGGCTTGTTGATGAAAGAAGCTGGATTGTCGCGGGAAGGTGCTGTCGCGGAGGTACGCCGCTATACACAAACACCAAGCTACGCTCTTTCGTACCTTCTCGGCAAACACTTGATACTGCAGTTGCGAGAAGAAGTAAAGCAGAAAATGGGAAAAAAATACAACGAGAAGTTCTTCCACGACATCATCACAGCAAACGGATACCTGCCAATCTCTCTGCTAAGAAAAGTGTTCAATCAAGAAGTAGCGAAACTTATGGCTTAATCAAACTTCCTTAGAGAGGCTTCATGCGCAATTAAGCGCTGATCCTCTGCTATTTTTTCCACAATTTTCTCAACTAACTCTGGTTCAGTAGCCAATCTGCCTACTGTATGAAGCTTACCATGTGTGTTGATGGCTATGAGTTCAGTCACCGTAAGACCGTAAGTTTCTCTGCCATACATGTGGGGATTAGTGTTGATCACTACTGTGTGAATACCTTCCTTTCTTATCATCTTAGAGACAGAAATAACATCGCGAATAGCAAGGTCTTCGTATTCTCGAACTATTATACGCATTTCTTCAATGGATCGAACTTCACCAGTCTCCAAGCTTCTTACCAAGGGCACGTTAGCGCTTCCATCGGTAATGACGATCATGGCTGGTATTGTTGAAGGTGCGCGTCTTTTTGATTCTTTCAGGGCCTCCCAAGCCTTGAGCATTCCAGCAGCAAGAGGCGTGTAGCCGCTGATTTTTAGTCCTAGAAGTTTGTTTGCTACAACTCTCAGGTTTGTGATGGGATGTTGAACCACAACGGCTCCAGTGTCTTTCAGCACCACAATTCCAACCCGATCTCTGTAGCGGTAAGCGTCTCCATGCAGTTTTAGTATAGCCTTCTTTACCGCTTCGATGCTGAGCATCATGGAGCCGCTTAGGTCTAACACAAAAATTATTGTCATGGGCACTTTGTAACGCCTTAGCTTTTCACGGACATCGTGGAGGCTTATATCGAGGGCGGTTTCGAGACTCTTCTTTTTATATTTTTGTTTTCTTGCTGCCGCTCGGATAGTGGCTGGAAGATGTATATCTCTGGGTTTGCCATGGGGGAACTTCCATCCGCTGGCTCTGCCTCGGCCGATTGTCGTTGTAGCTTCTGCTCTCTTGCCTGCGAAACCGCTCGTATCCCAGCGGGTTTTCTTTATTTTAAAGGATGATTTTGAAAGGACACTAGATTCGATCTTTGAACCTTTGAAGATTTTAAAAAGAGCGAGTCCTTTTTTTAGTCTGGGAGTTTTTGCTGCATGACTTATTGATGGTATGCCTTTCATTTTCTTCAAACTGATTTGCTTTCCTTCGTCTCCGTCCTCTGCTTTCAATGGCTTGTTGCTTTTTACTATGGCTTTCACGCTTGGTATGCCTTTGACCTGTTTTTTCATTCTCTGCCCAAAGGCAAATATCACTTGACCAAGCAATCTATTTATTTTGACGAAGAGGTGTGATAATTTCTTACGAACTTCAGTGCTTTTTTTGTGTTTTTCTAAAAATTTTTCAAACTTCTTACTCGCATCGCCTTTGATGAAGACAATTGCACGTCCCTCTTTTTTCTTCTTTTTATCGCCTCCTCCTTTTTCTTTTTGCGTTTTTGCTTCGGTTTTTTCGGGTTTAAAGCCAACAGCCTTTGCAGCGGTGAAGAGTGTTTCCTTTATTTCTTCTGGTGTAGCTGGTTCGAGGAACCCGCCTTCCCTTGTGCGGTGGCTTAGGGCAAGTTCTGAGGCGATATAAACGTCCTCTAATGAAACTTCCTTTCTGTTTTCAAAAGCAGTGAGAGTGGTGGCTGCTTTGCTGATAACTATGTCGGGTCTTAAGCCATCAACTTTCAAGTCTAGGCAAGTTTTGCATATTGCTTCGAGGAGTTTTTCAGGGATAACGACGATTGGAAGTGTTTTTCTTGCTTGTGCAATTCTGTTTTTCAGCTCTTCTTGTGTGGGTTTGTGTTTCTCGCGGAAGGCTTCGGGGTCTTCTTCGAATTCTAGGTTTCGCTTTACGACCTCCATTCTTTCTTCTACTGATGTTATTCTTTCGACACTAGCGGATAGTGGAAAGCGGTCTAGGAGTTGAGGGCGGAGTTGACCTTCTTCTGGGTTCATTGTTCCAATGAAGATGAACCGTGAGGGGTGGCTTACTGAGATTCCTTCTCTTTCAACGACGTTCCATCCTGTTGCTGCAGCGTCTAGTAAGTCGTCTGCGATGTGGTCTGGTAGTAGGTTGACTTCGTCTACGTAGAGTATGTTCTGGTTTGCTTCTGCCAGAATGCCTGGTTCTAGTGCTTCTATGCCGTGTTTTATGGCTTTTTCAATGTCTAAGCTTCCAACCACGCGGTCTTCAGTGGCACCTAGGGGAAGGTCCACTACCCTCATCTCTCTTTCTTCTATTGAGAATTTTCTGTTTTTTTGGTAGGTTGCGCTGCATTTCTCGCACATGTTAGAAGCGTCGTAGGGGTTGCAGTTGAAGGGGCAATCTTTGACGACTTGGATTTCTGGCAAAACATCCGTTAAGGCTCGAACGGCTGTGGTTTTTCCGGAGCCTTTTGGTCCTCTAATTAGCAGTCCGCCGATGTTGGGGTTGACGGCGTTGATTATTATGGCGAGCTTTAGCTTGTCAAGCTCAACGATGGCGGTAAATGGGAAGAAAATTCTGTGTTGCAATCTTTGCTCTCTCTAATAAGATAGAGAATCTGGAATGATATAAGTTGTGACTTTCAAGGTTGTTTGTCAAGCTATTTCCTTACGCGCCTAATTTCAAACTCGATTGAGCTGCAGCCAAGCAAAGGTAAGGACAACAAATGCAAAAGCATTACCAAAACTAGTGCAGTAACAGCCACCACATGCATAAGAGAATGGCTCAATACCCATACACTAAAAACTCTGTAGTTCAACCTTAAAAACTGGCTCTTAACAAAATAACGCTCAACACACGCCTGAAAAATTCTTCTGAACGTGCCATTCACATTTGTGTCTATTAGCTGCCTATTTGGCACCAAATAAAACCTAGACAAAAGACAGGCCGTACACAGAAACTATACTCTACCAACATCCACCTACAAACTCCAAAACTCGAAAGGGAGAAAAGCGCACAAATCTCGCCTTAAACAACCGCCTTCCAAGTTTCGGCACTAATCCTCTAGCATCTGTTCCCAAGTTGCAAACCACAACATGTTCCAAAAAATCCAGAGATTCAACCCCCAGAACATCACGCTTAAGCCTTGCTCTCCTAACAGCCTCTCTCACTCTTTCACCTAAAGCTCCCAAAACAACTAAACGATCAACCCGCGAGTCAATCCAGCGACTGTAAAGCTCTAATTGATTCTCCGTCAACTCCGCCTCAAACCCGTCTGCGCCAGCCTTAACCACCCGAACCTCTAAAGGAAATCCATCTGCCAATCCAAACAACTCAGCAACCCGTTCAAGCGCAAACTTCCTACCATCAACCAACTGTCCCTGCAAACACCGCAGAGGAACAAACACGTAAATGGGCTTTGGCGAAAAAACTCCAACATCCACAGAAATTTTCATTCTACTCCATCCAGAAAATACGACTTTTCCACGTAAAACAGAAAATCGTTTAACACTTCTAATGGTAATCGGAGCTAACCCTAACTCTCTTTCCAAAAAACGAACCGCAACCTTTTCATCCTCACCAGAAATCTCAACTTTGACCCAGCCATTCTCCACTACACTCAAACCAGTTAACTCAACTCTCAGCCCTTCGCATAACCCCTTCAAAACTTCTTTAAGCTCATCTAGGGAACTCTCACCATAAATCTTCTGAAGCAACACAACTTCACACAAAAACGGCACTCCTCTACTTTAAGCAGACTGAAAACTCTTTATGCCACTGCTTCAAACGTTCAACAGAAGTTTCTGGAATGTGCCTATCTCGACAAAATCGCTCAACAGCCACTTCAACAGGCATCCGCATTGAACCTTCAATCAACTTGTCAGCATAAGACACAATACGCTCCTCTAAGGACTCTGGAACGTAACTCTTTACAGGCCACCCCAGTTTCTCAGCCTCACGTTTTGTAATTCCACTACCAACATGCCGTTCGATGATAAAAACCACGGCATCTGGCAAGTTGAAATCCCTTGCAATTTGAGCTCCCACAATGCCATGGTCAACAGTATGAGTTTTTGCTCGTCCAATATCATGTAAAAGTGCGCCAATTCGCACAAGGTCAACATCAACTTCTAAACCCTTCTTCTTGCAAGCTTCAGCTATTTCCACCCCAAAATCCGCCACTACTCCACAATGTTCCACAACTTTCTCTGAACAACCAGCTTGCACTAGGAGTTTCAGCGCCGTCTCCTCAGACGGTAGCCGCCTACTCACTCAACTCCTTCCTTAATTGATCAACCTTTCGAGACAAAACTTCAATAACCTTGCCATTGTCAAAATGCATCATGGGCTTATTACACGTCGGACACCGAAAAATCAGTTCCACTGCTTCTTCAAATGGAACTTGTTTACATCCAGGGGTGCCACAATAGTAAAAATCATGATTTTTCTCATAACTAAGCCGTGCATCCAGCTTCTGCAAAACGTGTCTTTTTTGGTTCAAAATGAACCCTTCAAGCTGATCTGGCTGGAGTTTCCAATGGAATATGAACCAACCTGTGTTTTGGTCTCTTGATCGCCTTAACGACACGAGAGAGTGATCGTACAGCCTGTAAAGTATCTTGCGGACAGAATTCAACCGTATCCCGGTTTTGTTCGCGATTTGGTCATCTGTAATTTCACCTGCATCTTTCAATGTGTACATGATTTCAATAGCATCTTCTTTTCCTAACACTTCTGCAACTTTGACCAATGTCTCATCATCTACGAAAGTCAACATAGGATACCTCTGTCACCAACTAATATACTATCTACATGAAACATAAATCTCTTTATCGAATCCCAATTTGACTTTTAAACTTTACTTTTTCGAAACAACTTTTTTCCCATATTTTTGCGGAACGATTTGTAGTCTGGCTTTTTTGAACGTCTTCTCCAATTCGTTACCTTCAAAATATCGGTCGAGGAAAACTGCAAGACTGGAACACTCAGAATGAGGCTGGTTTCCAACAGCAATGTCAAAATCCGAAATTTCCTTAGAAAAGAATTCGCTTGGAACTTTTTGGCTACCCACAATAACCAGCACATCTTTTCCAGCTGCTTGAATTCGTTGGATTACGTTGCTTGTTTGAATGTTTTCACCATAGGCGGTCAAGTGAACAACTACGCCACCTTTGGCTCTCCAGTCTTTCAAAGCTTTTTTCCATGGAGTACCCATCTGAAAAAAGAAAAACCCGCCCCAGTTCTTGACAACTTCATCTATGGTTTTCTTTATTTTTTCATCTTCAACGTCGGTAAGTATTATTCCTGATGCACCCAGCGCTCTAGCGGTGAGCGCAACATGAGTTGTCAGTCTCTCATCTCTCAGTCGATGTCCCCATCTTAAAACTACAACCTTAGGCAATTTAATCCCAACTATTCTAACTCAACAAGTTCTTTAACAGTTCCACCATACTGCTCTACACGTCCAAGAACTTTGTCAACAAAGCTCGACACTGCCTCGAAGACAACTTTTGCATAATTGTTTTCGTATTTCACGTTTCTCACGTCGGCGTAATTGAAGAGCCATGAAAGAAAGGAGAGAGTTTCGTCTGAAAGTGGGATGGAAAAAGTTACGTGAACATAGTTTTTAAGGCGTTTAGACAGTTCTTGCTTAAGAAGGCTAATGTTTATGCTGTGTAGAGCAGAGATGGGAACAACATTTGAAGCTGCTGCTTTCAATACTTCTGTTCGTTTTTGAATTTCAAACTCTGAGAGTAAATCGATTTTGTTAAGCACAGTTACTATAGGAATCCCGTGAGCTCCAATTCTTTGAATGATGTCTAGGCTTACCGAAACTTTTCTTTCAATATCTTCCAAGGGCTCACTCCCATCTACAATTAGCAGTATCGAATCGGAAAAAATTGTTTCTTCAAGAGTGGAGCGAAAAGCTTCTATCAACGTGAGTGGAAGCCGATCGATAAAACCAACAGTATCCGTTAAAAGGACTCGTTTTCCAAACAACTCTACGATTCGCGTTGTAGTGGAGAGCGTTGTAAACAATTTTTCACTCGTTGGAACAGCTTCTTGAACTAATGCATTGAAAAGAGTGCTTTTTCCAGCATAAGTATAACCTGCCAACGAAACAGATGAGAAACCGAGTTCTCGTCTTCGTTTCCTATGTAAGCCTCGCTTTCCTTTGATTTTTCTCAATTTTTCTTGTATTGTGTGAACTTGCCTTTGCACTGCCCTATGATAGACGTCTACCTCATATGCGCCTAGCCCCATGAAGCCTGGTTGTTCTTCCATTCTTGCAAGCCGAACTTTTTCCTTTGCGTGTGCCAATTCGTAGCGGAGTTTAGCTAGTTGAATTTGAAGCTTAGCTTCCTTTGTTGAAGCTCTGCGAGTGAATATTTCGAGAATTATCTGAAATCTGTCTATGGCTTCTATGCCTGTTTCTTTGGCGAGGTTGTAAGCCTGAACTGATTTGAGCTTATTGTCGAAGATTATTTTCCCAGCATCGTACTTTTTGACTAGTCGTGTAATCTCTTCTACTTTGCCTCTTCCTATCTGAAAACCTGGATCTGCTTTCCGTACTTGCTCAACAGCTGCAACAACGGTATATCCAGCAGCTCCTGCCAGGCTTCCAAGTTCTTTCAAGCTGCTTGGTTCGTTTCTTAGGCGTCGTTGCACGACAATGGCTTTTGTTATTTTTTTGCCTCCGGCTTTTTCTTATTTTTGATTAGATCGCCTAACGTTAGGACTTTTGATGGAGTTGCAGTTAAGAGTCTTTTCGAAAGTTTCTCTTCAGTTGCTGGAACAAGGAGTTTGATTTTTAATGAGTGCTGAAGTTTTTCAGCAAGTTTGTTGTCAGGCGTCATTTTGTGGCTTTCCAACTTTTTGAGCACAGAGATTTTTTCGTTTATTTTTCTACCCAAGTCTTCATGGCTTAATCCTTTCTTTTCCCTTGCTCGGCGTATGCGAACGTCGAAATCGTCAACAAGTTCTAAAGTCGGCTCTAGAGGAGACTGTCGCTTCGTTGAGACACTCAATTTCCGCTTTAGTGGCTTTTTGAGTTTGGCAGCAGATTTACTTGGCTTCGGCGTTTTAATTTCCCAGCTCATTGAGCCGAGCGTTGCACAGTCACTGCATACTACGAGTCGTGCCCTTTCGATTATAGCTTTGTAAGCTTTGCCCCTTATACGACGACCACAAACTTCGCACTGCAAAGCGTTGTCACCTAAACTGTTTTTACATGTCTTTGCTTCTTTATAACTATCACATTAGTAATGGTGTACCTATGCTAGATAATCCTTTACAGAAAATCCGTTCCATTGCTGATTACCAGTTGGGACGAGGAACTGGAAAAACGCTTTTTCCCGACAATGTTGACATTTCTTTCTCTCGAAGAACTGGCAGAATAAGGCATATTTATTTAGATGGTAAACTTTTGGCTACTTTACGCCCTACCGACGGATTTTTTTCGCTAACCCTCGAAGGTGCACGCCGCATCGTGCGGATTAAGCCTCTCCGATTATGGGTTAGGGTTCAAGACGACGTAGCCGACTTCATTGCTAAGGGTAGAAGTGTTTTTGCCAAGCACGTTGTTGACTGTGACGAGGAAATTAGACCAGAAGAAGAAGTGGTCGTTATAGATAGCCAACATAAAGTTTTGGCTGTTGGCAGAGCACTTTTAACTGGAGAAGAGATGAAAGCGTTTAAACATGGCGTTGCTGTTCGTGTCAGACGGGGAGTTGCTGAAAAGAAAAAAGGGGAAGGTTAAGAAGGAGAAGCAAGAAAACTATGTGTGGAGTGAGTGAAAGTTGCGTAGAGGAATGAGTTCACGAGAGACCAAGCGGATGATGAAGCGTATGGGCTTAAGCATGGATGCAATGCCCGACGTTCAACAAGTTGTTTTCAAAACAAGCATAAAAGAAATAATTGTTGAAGAGCCAGAAGTAGCTATGTTAAACCTCAAAGGGCAAAAAGTGTTTCAGGTTACGGGAGGAAAAATCACTGAAAAAGCATTAGTGATTGAAGAAAAGAAGGCGACGATTCCTGAAGAAGACATAAGGTTGGTGGCTGATCAAACTGGGAAAAGCATGGAAGAAGCAAGACAAGCATTAGGAGAAAGCGGAGGAGACCTTGCTAAGGCTATTCTTCTTCTTCAGACAAGATAGCTTAGAATTGTTTTAAAATGTCTTGTTTTTCCATTAGGTAGCCGCAGTAGTGGCATCTTATCATTAGGGGTTCCTGAGATTTTACGTAGAATTTTGGCTGTACCGGTTCGTTGCTATTGGATATGCATGCGGGGTTTCCGCATTTCACTGTTCCGCGTATGATGTTTGGCAGTTTTACGAGTTTTTTGTCGACTACTTTGTAATCGCGGACTATGTTGATTGAGGCGTGGGGGGCTAAGAGCGCTATCTTGTCGACTTCTTCGGGTTTTAGTTCTCTGCCTTCCACTTTAACTATGTCTTTTGTGCCTAGCTGTTTGCTGGGCACATGCATAGCGATTAATACGATTCCATTGGTTCGCCTTGTTATTCCCAGAATTTTTACTACGTCTAATGCATGTCCGCCTGTGATGTGGTCGATGACTGTGCCATCTTTGATTTTTGAGACAAGGAGGGTTGTTTCAGCCATTTATGGTTTGCCTCTTACACAGATTCGTAGAAAGAAGGCTATATGGCTTTTCCTAGCAAAGAAGTTATTTATCACATGCTCAATTTTGTGTTTGGTGTTAGAGGTTGAAGTTTAAGGGACGTGACATTATTTCTTTAAAGGATTTTTCGCGGGAGGAAATTGATTACGTTTTGGAGATGGCTCGAGCTATGGAGCCTATGGCTAGGACTGGCTCAGATTCGCTGCGGGGGAAGATTTTGGCTACGCTGTTTTTTGAGCCTAGCACTCGTACGCGTTTGAGTTTCGAGTCGGCTATGCATAGGTTGGGTGGCTCTGCGATTGGTTTTGCGGAGGCGGAGATTGCTTCTGTAAAGAAGGGTGAGAACTTAGCTGACACTATGCGGGTTGTTGAGAGCTACGCTGATGTGATTGTGGTTCGTCATCCACTGGAGGGGGCAGCTAAGTTGGCAGCTGAGTTTGCTGGTGTCCCGGTTATTAATGGTGGTTCTGGTGCTGAGGAGCATCCGACGCAAGCGTTGTTGGATTTGTACACGATTGTGAAGGAGAAAGAAAGGATTGACGGTTTGAATGTGGCTTTGGTTGGTGATTTGCGCTATGGGCGGACGGTGCATTCGCTGGCGTACGCATTGTCGTTGTATAATGTGAAGTTGTTTTTTGTGTCGCCTGATATGTTGCATATGCGGAGGGAGGTTTTGGAGGTTATTAAGGAGAAGATTAAGGTTACTGAGAAGAGTAGCTTGGAAGAGATTATTGGTGATGTGGATGTGTTGTATATGACTCGTATTCAGAAGGAGCGGTTCCCTGATGCGGCGGAATATGCGAAAGTGAAGGGTTCGTATAGGGTTGATTTGGGATTGTTGGAGAGGGCGAGGAAGGATATGATTGTGTTGCATCCGTTGCCGAGGGTGGATGAGATTGCGCCTGAAGTGGATGGAACGAGTCATGCACGGTATTTTCAGCAAGTTTGGAATGGGATTGTCATGAGGATGGCGTTGCTGGCTTTGATTTTGGGGAAGGTGGAATAGAGGCGTTTTTTGTGTTCGGTGCAGTGACTAGACTGTTCTATTGAACTCCAAATAGCCTTCTATATAAAGGCCTTTTTAGTGTGGATTTAGCTCTGGATCAGAAAGTCTAGCGTTTTTCTAGGATTTCTTTTAGTTTTGTTTTTTCCTGGTGGTAAAGTGGGTGAGAAGTGCAGCAGCTTACGCCTTCTAAGATTTTTGGTGTGTTCCATGCAGGTGGTTTCGAGTTTTTGGCGGTCGGCAACCACATGAGGTAGATTTTGAAGCATTCTCCTTTGTGCTTCAGCTTGTGCATTACTCTAACTGAGTCGAGAGATTTGAAACCAAGCTTCTCCATCTGCCATTTTTTCAGCCAAGGACTCCAATGATTTTCTAATGCTACGGTAGCAAAGCCATCTGCATTCTTTTCGTTTTTCATCATATCAGCGAACAGTTGTTTTCCAAGGAGTCGTCCTTTTACTTTCCTTAATACCCAAATGCAGTTCATCACGATGACGTTATCACCGATTATTGGATAGTAGGATGCTTCTGGTGGGGCGTATTCGATTTGCCCAACAATTCCTTCATTGAAGATTAGAATTTTTTTATGAAATCCCTTAGGAATGGCAGCTTCTAAATATCCACGTCTTTTTCTGTATTTTCTGAAAGGCATAGGTGCGAGACATTTGTAAAGATATTTCTCATACTCGTCGTTTTTGGTTATATCCAAAATCCTAGTTTCGAAGTTCATTTCCAATTACCGTTGCAAGGTCAACTAATAAGTAACGGAATCTACAATTTCTAATTTATGCTCCCTGACCTAGTAATAGCGATTTTCCTAGCAGCATGCCTCGCTATTTTTGCCAGCATAAACCTGCACAACATAACAAAATCCAGCGCAAGTAAACAGGGAGTCAAGTACAAAGCTGAGGTAGAGCGACCAAGCGGACCTATTTTCGCCTTTGCAGCTCTCGGAACAGGAATCTTCTTTCTAGAGTCAGTCCTGTACATCATAATAGTCTTCATGGGGCTTAACACAATCATAAGCAATTCTCTCCTTCAACTTCAATTTCCCTTTGATTCGTGGGTGCAATTAGCAGGTATTCTTGCGACTGCTTTTGGCTACGCTTTGTTCATCTGGAGCGTTCTAGCTAGAGGTAGATATGCTACTTCTTGGGAAATGCCTGAAAAGCAAAAACTTGTGACTTGGGGTCCTTACAGCCATGTGCGTCACCCCTCATACCTTGCCTACTTCATCTTGTTCATCGGTATGTTCCTTACTTTTCTAAACCTGATAGCAGTGATTCCTTTTATTGCAATTCCAGGCTACTTGCATATAGCGACTGTAGAAGAAGAATTGTTAACGAAAAGGTTTGGTGAAGCGTATTTGGAATATCAATGTGCGACTGGTAAATTCTTTCCAAGAGGGAAAAAGGGAGTACCCTGACTTTAATCGCTGAGTTATAGTCTTTCTATTGTATGTTTTAGATTTTGCGCGGCATCTTCCGGCGGCACCACATTAATGTGTACTCCAGTGCTTTTCTCAAATCCTGCCCAAATGCTTAGCTTCGGATAAACCTCAATGTGCCAATGGTAAAACTTGCCTGCTTCTTCGTTTGGTGCTATGTGAAACCCATAATTGTAAGATGGGTCATTTAGAAGCGATTTTAGCCCACCTAAACAAGTTTTCAAAGCTTTGGCCAAATCCTTTACAGTTTTAGGCTGTAAATCCAGTAGTGTTGCTTGATGCTTCTTTGGCACTATCCAAAACTCGAAAGGATGAACTCCAGCCCAAGGTGCAAATGTAACAAAGCTTTCGTTTTCCCAAATGAATCGAGGTCCACTTTTTTCTTTTTCAACTATGTAGCAGAAAACACACATTTCATGTATCTCAAAAAACTTCTTGCTTGCCTTCAGTTCATCACTTGGAATCGTTGGTATTGTGGGCGTCGCAATTATTTGACTGTGGGCATGTGATAACGAAGCCCCAGCATCTAAGCCGTGATTTCGGAAAATCGAAACATACTTCACATAAGGTTTGGAAGAAAGCACCTTCAAACGATCAATATAGCCGTTAATCACGTGAACTAACTGTGAAATCTTCGCGGCAGCAGGATGCTCATTGTGATTCGGCGATTCAATAAGCACCTCATGATGTCCTACCGCTTTGCCCGATTCGAAGCTTTCACCCTTCTCAGGAGGAGAAAAGGCAGAGTACAAATTTGGCACGCAACGAATCAACCAGTTTTTGTGGCGTAAGCCATCTTTATCCTTCTCTTTCACAACTTTTTTTTTGCCTTTCAGGTAGACAAGCATGGCTGGCGGTGTCTTTCGCTCGTTCCCGGGACAGAAGGGACATGAACTCTTATCAACACTCTTAGTAGCCGCTTCTTTCTTAGCAAAATCTGTCGGTCTACGTCCTCTATGAGTAGCGATAACAACCCAACGATTAAGAAGGTAATCTTTCCGAAAGTCATTCAGCAAACAAATAACATCCTGCAACTAGCCAACACTTTTAGCATAAGCCGCTTAATCTTTTTTCTCTTCTTCCTTAACAACTTCACGATAGATGTCTAAGGTTTTCTTCGCTATAGCATCCCAAGTGAACTCTGCCAAAACACGTTTTCTGCCATTTTTGCCAAACATCTGCTTTCTGTTCTGGTTCTGAAGACAACTAGCAATTCCCCAAGCAATGTCCACCGGGTCATTAGGATTAATGTGGAAGCCACATTGCTCAGAACCATCAGCTATTATTATTTCTTTCATACCACTCACTCCGCTGGCGCCCACAACAACAGGCTTCTCCATACTCATAGCTTCCAACGCAACAATTCCAAAAGGCTCATAAAGACTGGGAAAGACCGCTAAATCACAGGCTGCATAATGGGCGATTCGTTCTTCTTCAGACACAAACTCAAAACGAAACTTCACAGCATCTTCAAGCTTGAGACCTTTAACCATACTTTTCAAGTGTTCCTCCATATCTCCTAAGCCAACAATCACAAGCTTCGCGTTAGGAACCTTCTGTAAAACATGGGGCATAGCCATAATAAGCTTGTCAACCCCTTTAATCCACACAAGTCTCCCGATGAAAAGTATCATCTCATCCTTATCTTTAAGCCCGTAGCTTTCTCGTATCTCCTTTAGCTTCGCCTCATCCACCTGCTTGGGAGAATACTTGTCAGGGTCAACTCCATTGTAGCAAACCCTAATCTTCTCTTTTGGGAACCCTAATTCGATCAACTCGCCTTTCATCGCGTTTGAAACGGTAATTACCAAGTCAGCCATCTGTCCGCCACGGTGTTCAATGCTGCTGACGACTTCTGATCCGTTGCCCAAAGTCCGCCCTTTCTCTGTGGAATGAACGTGAAAAACAAGTGGCAGTCCAAGTTCTCTTTTCGCCGTAACGCCGGCAATTACAGAAAGCCAGTCATGCGCAACTAGAACATCATATTTGAAGTCTTCTTTTTTGACAAGTTCGTTAATTATTTTTGAAGCGCTGAGATAGTTGTAAACGAGAATTTTGGAGAAGAACTGTATCCCCCGCCCCCATTTTCTAACGTCTTCTGCAATCACGTCTGGCAGAGAATCTGAGACGTCAATGTGAAGGGGACGGTGAATTTCGATTCCACGCCATAACTCCCTAGTGGGAAGGGCGCCTTTATCATCGTTCATGGTAAACACTGACACGTCGTTTTCTAAGAGAACAAACTTTCTTGTTATCTCTGCTGCATACGTGCCCAAACCCCCAACTATTTTGGGCGGATATTCATAAACCATCACAGCTAATCTCATGGCTTTTCACAGTCCCCGTTTACCTCGATGTTATTTCTATCGCTTAGGCGCGTTATCGCTTATTTACGTTTCCTAAGGCTTCCAACTTCCCTCTTTTTTTGTGTTGTTGATTATGCAGCTTCGGGGTTGTTCTTCTAGGGAGTCCATAAAATCGCTGGTTCAAATCCGACCGATCCACCATGCGCGCGCAAAGTTGCTTATGATGTAAAAGCATGGTAATTTGTAAAAGTTTTTGTAAAAGTTTTGTAAAAATCACCAAAAAGTTCAGACAGCAAAAAAGATAATAGATTCCAAGCCGCACTGTAATTTAGGGAGAAAGAATGAAGAAATCTGCTTCATTTTCAATATTGACTCTAATTTTGATTGCTGGCTTAGCATTGGCATTTGACGTTCAAGAAGTTTTAGCAGAACAAAGAGAGGTTGGAGTTGAAGTTGGTGATTGGGCAACATATGATGTTACAGTCAACTACACAACCAACGACCCTGATCCACCCATACCTCCACCTCCTTTAGGAGCCAGAGAGATAGAATCCTATAAGGCAGAAGTGGAATCGGTATCAGGCACAAACATCACCTTCCAAGTCATAATCCGCTTCAACAATGGAACAGAAACATCTTGGAGGATGGTGACCGACGTCGCGAGCACACTCGGCCATTCATTTCCAACTTTATTCATAGCTGCGAACCTCAGCGCTGGAGATACAATCTACAAGGAACCCCATTCACCAGTGATAAACGCAACTTTGACACGTAGATATGCTGAGGCAGAAAGAAAGGTAAATTACTGGGGCCAAGAGAGCAACTGGACTTCTCCATATCGCAGCATTCAACAGGTCATTGAAATGCATCTTTACTGGGACAGAGCAACCGGGATATGCGACGAGTGGATTGACGAGAGAGAAATCACCAAGTTGGAGCAAGGGTTTGTAACATACATGTTCACGGGTGTGGTGATAAAGGAGACTAACGTTTGGGAAAGAGAAGTCGTGAATGTTGACACGAAATTCTCGCCATCTATTCTGAACTTAAGAAGCAGAGGCACGTGTATACTCGCCTTCCTAAGACTTCCAACAGAATATACAAACCAACATGTCGACATATCGTCAATACTACTGAATGGCACTGTTTCACCAAGAGCTGGGCATAAAACTAAGCAAGCAACGCATTTAATGGTCAAATTCGATAGACAAGCGGTAATAGAGTTAATTCTCACAGGTAGACAGCCTGATAGGTTCGGAACAGTAACATTAACAATAACAGGCTCTCTTAGAGATGGAACACAATTTCAAGGAAGCGACACAATCAAAATAATCATGCGGATTCCTACAAGGGCGTGGAGGTTCTGGAGATACGTAGAAACGCTGCAGATATTTCCAACATGATCGCCTTTTGCCTCAGACCTTTACTTCTCTGCTCCTAATATCTATGTCAATTGGCTAAAATCACACAGCGAGGAATCAACCCTACACAGACACCAACACTTTTTTCTTTTACAAATTTAAAACCTTTTCGCAAGTATATCAAACATGGGAATTGTAACAAATTGCTATGCGCGCGCTTAGACGATAAGCAAATGATGACGTAAGGCTTAAATCTTGACTGGTTTAGATTGACTTGGTGGCGTATTGGGATGAGTTCAAGAAATGAAGAAGAAGAAAAACAAAGAAGAATGAATTGGGCTATTTGGTTACCAATACTTGTTGCAATTATTGGTGCCGCTATTTGGTTTTTCCTTTTTGTGATACTAGATTTTGGGGGATAGAATTCTAGCCCCAAACGATTAACATGCGCGCGCATGCATGCGTTATCGCTTATTTACGTTTCCTAAGTCTTCCAACTTCCCTCTTTTTTTGTGTTAGGTTTCGGGCTTGTTCTTCTAGGGACTCCCCAAATCTTTTAGATGCTTCAGAAGATAGTAGAGTTGTTAAAGAAGGGTGGAGTTTGAGTAGTCCTGAATCCTATAGACTAATTGTTAAGATTTTTTTGAAGTCTAAAGCTAAGCTTTTCAGACTTATCCCTCTCAAATCTGTCATTTCTGGTGAACCCTATGAAATATCGTTCCACATCCAAAACATAAGTGAAGGGATTTTCTAGGAGCAGACTTCAATTATGACATTCTCTGGCCTTCTAACCAATTAGATGGGGAAACGATTATATTGCCACTTCTGAAAAAGAATGGCTCTTACAATACTCCTAGTGTCACTTACAACGCATTGTCAGATGGTTTTGGTTTAGTCTTTATTAGTAAGAGTCCCACAGACAAGGAAGTCTATGTAATAAAAGATGAGAAAGGTAATCTTAGAAAGGTTCTTTTTTATGATGGAAAACGTGTTGAAGACTATATCAAACCCGGTTCTAGCGTAAGTGTCATCAAAGCAAAAACGTGGGAAGAACTCTATGAGCGTTGGGCGTTGATAATTGCAGTGTTCAGCTTATTTGTAATTGCTCTTGAGAAAGTAGTTTCTCTGTGGAATTGGGTATCTTCAATTTTTTAGGCAAAATACCTGCCCTAACACCTTCAATTTGGCCTTATTGTATATCGCCTCGAGTCACCCTCTAAGCATGTCACTGGCCACTCTTGTATCCTCCAATTCGTTCGTGTAGATATTTCTAGTTAGATCTGCCTCTTACAATCAGCATATTGACTGCCAATATGAGAATGCCTATAGAGGTTGCCGCAATCATGAATATCAAGAAATGCTCAATGGGAATCCCGGCGATCGAATTGGTTATCCTATAGGATAGACGGATTGTTTTGTCAAAATTGCCACCAATGGTGTTCTCGAATTTCATAGTGTACGTACCTTCTTCCTGAGCCACGAACGACATGGGGTAAAGCCATCCTGTACCTGCGATTCCACGCTGTTCAAGCGTTGTTCGGTTGCTGGGATCGATAACACAGAAGTTGATCACCCACATTTGTCCGCTCCGTCCGCTTACTCTTGGGGGCATTGCAGACAACCAGATAGAAACGTGCTCACCGGTTTTCAGATTCAATTCCCTCTTAGCACTCTCAGAGAAAGGGAGCACAAAAGTGTCGTGATTCGCAGGATTGCTAACAAGTAGATATGCTAAGACTAAGATCATCAATGCAAGCACAAATAGTAGCACGAGCAGAACATCTCTCTTTCTCAAACCAGTTTTCATAGGTACTCCCCATGCATTTCTTGGAAGAATAGAAGAATTAAAGTTAACTATCCCTCACCCACTACTTGAGATTCGCCTTATCGTAAATTTCTTTCAACATCTTGATTCCCTGAGGTGTATAGTGTTTGGCTAAAACGCCTTTCGGAGCTCTGCCCTACTCACAAACATTTTTAAGAGTTGTTTCTGAAAAGACAAAGAAGAGTTTAGGAAGAATGAGGTTTTATGTCTCTTCTTGATCTGATTCTCAGCCGAAGGAGCATTAGACGCTATGAAAACAAAGACATACCTGAAGAGGTTTTGAAGCAAATTCTTGAGGCTGGCAGACAGGCTCCCTCTGCTGCCAATAGACAGCCTATTCGTTTCGTCGTTGTGAATGATCATGATATGCTAAAGAACTTGTGCGATAATTTGATTAACCGTTTTGTCAAATATGCTCCCGTCGCTATTGTTGGGTGTGCAGACGTAAAATCGCTTTTGACTGGAAAATGGGCTGTTGTTGACGCCACTATTGCAATGCAGAACATTGTTATTGCCGCGTGGACTTTAGGGATCGGTTCATGTTGGATAGGAGCTTGCAACGAAGAAAAAGTGAAAGAATTGCTGAAGATCCCTGATAAATGGAAATTTGTTGCGCTGGTAACCCTTGGTTATCCTGCTGAACAGCCAAAACCAAGAAAGAAGAAATCATTTGAAGAAATGTTTGGCTTCAACAGTTTCTAACCATGTATAGAGCTATCCCGATTTTCTATACAACGTTAGGATAGTACTTTCAAGTTTGCCTTATCATAGATTTCCTTCAACATCTTAATTCCTTGCGGAGTATAATGTTTGGCTAATACATTTCTTGGTACTCTTCCCTGAAAGATGTCAATATATCTGTCTGGAACAAACTTCTTACCCATTTCCTGACTAAAAAAGTGTGTTTGAAGGAAGCCTATTCCTTCTTTTCTACGATCACGTGGTTGTTATTTATATGCACTTTTTAAGGATTTTTACGTTTCCTAAAGACACAATAGGACTGCCAGCATATCAACTAGTTTACTGTTAACTTGGAATGTTGACTAAGAGTCAATTGGAAAAAGAATGTGCTTATCATTAGCCTCTTGATTGATCTTCTATGCTTTGTTCACGCGTGCGCATTGTTTCGATATCGTATACGTGTTTTATAACGGTTTGCAGTATCCTATGATGTTTTTCTTCGTCGCTTGCAACGTGCTCCAACAGCAGTTTTATGCCTTTATCTTCTGTTTCTTTAATCTCCTTCTTCACATGCTCAAGCATCGCTGTTTCCGTCTTGATGTGGTCTTCGAGACTTCTTCTAACGACTAACGGGTCGACATAACTATCTACCAAAGTATCCCAGAGTCGCTTAGCATCCTTTTGACTAATTACATCCAAGATGCCTTCCAAAATCATAGCATGTTTTTCAGAGTCTTTCTGCGTCTCCAACAGCAACAACTTAGCTGCTACGTTACGGATGTTTTTTATCTGCTCATCGATGGTTGTGGCGAAATTCTTCTCTATTTTTATCTGCTCCCTAATGAGCTTTACAAGATTTTCTTCTGGCATGTTATTTTCTTCCCTTTTTAATTGAACTACTCCCTCGCACTATTAAAGCTTAAACATTTTTTGCTTTTCGCTCAAAACGTGTGCTATATATTCAAAATTTATGGACAACCGCTATTCGCTATTCTCCTATTCAAGTGTTTAGGTAAAAACAGCAAAAATCTGAAAAGGCAAGACACACAATAATATAAAGAGGAGAGTAACGATTAATGCGTTTGAACCCTATCAAAAGAACAATTTTGGAAATAATGGCTAAAGAAAGCCAGCCTAGAAAGCCTAAAGACATAGCAAAAAAAGTTGGACTCAACTTTTCTTCATGCATGATGCACATCCTTGGCCTAAAAAAAGCAGGATACGTTTCTTCGCCAGAAAAAGGCTACTACCAGGTAACTGACCTCGCCAGAGAAACTCTGAAACGCAAAGTCAGCAAAGAAGTAGCAGCCTCTCTCCTAAGTCCAGTGACTCCCGAAAAAACATTCTATTTCTACGTAGGAATCAACCAATACTTAGGCTTGCAGGCCAACAGCCTTCCAGACTTTTGCGAAAAGATAAAAACCGCCGACATAAACTCTGTAGAATTCCACTTTTCCCGAAAGGATTTTGAGCGGTGGCTTGAAAGCATAGGAGACCAAGAACTGGCGAAAAAAATGGGAATAATTCGAGAAACGGAAGCCTCAGGAGAAGAACTTCGAAGAATGGTCTACGAAGCTACTAGAACTCGTTGCGACGAGCTGATGAATCTGTCTGAGTCTTCTTAGCAAGCGAAAGTTAAAAAGAAGAAAAAAATTAGGCAGGTTGGAAGTGGTCTTTCAGTTTCTCTACTATCTGAGGTAATGTCGTATACTCCATAGCTTCTGCACTCAAACGTGCGGGCTGAAATTCACCCATCCTGCGAAGTACTCCAGCCAGT
>JAOUKM010000012.1 GCA_029882535.1 Candidatus Bathyarchaeota archaeon | reverse complement strand
AGAAATCTCCCCAGAGAACTTGCCAACATAAACAACATTGTAAACTTCATCACCTTTCGTGATCTTCCCAGTATCCCACGGTTGTCCTCCACCCTTAGGATAGAAAATAGTTTGATCTAAGACTATATATTTACCATCTTTCACTGAAACAACAGTAGCATCACACTCCCGGAGGTAACTATCCTCCAAATACAAGGCCTTAGCCATAGAAATAATCCCTCTAACAATGAAGCGCTGGAGATTTATAAGCAATATTTTCAAACTTCGACTTGCCTGCACACGCGATCTTAATGACGACTACAAAAAAGGTGAAGAGCAAGGAAAAAGGTTAGACCTATTTGAACATGCGTGAAACAGCAGAATAAAAAGGGGATTGTGGGTTTTCTATTTTATGAAGTTGCGGTGCCCACCGCCTCTCCAGTTAGGCTTATCAATTAGCCAGTATTTCTTGCCCATTTGCATCTACTTATTCACTCTTATCAGTTTGAAGGTAACTAGGCATTCGAACAATATGTTGCATCATAGCCTAGTCTGCCTTTTGTTGTGATTAAAAGAACGATGGCCATACCCCAATAAACGATTCCTCTAAGGAAAAACCAAGTGCCGAGTCCCTGAAGCACATCTCCCGGCGTCGGAATAAAATTGGAAATCACGTTTGTACCTGAATGTAGAAGCATAACTGGGATAACACTCTGATTCGACTTGAGGTACAGCCGATTGAGAATGAACGTAAGAGGAATCAAATTGAACAGATACCATCCAAAAGTTGTATCGTAATAGTTCATGACAGGGAGGTGCCACGCTGCATGGAAAAGTCCTAGGATCAAAGAGGCAGGCACAGGGTGGAAATGCTCAAGCAAAGCGGGTAATGCGAACCCTCGCCATCCAGGCTCCTCATTACCACCAAGTAACAAAGTAACCAACAACAAGTTAATGGGATAATAGGACCAGGGCATTGCTGCAGATAAGTCTGACCTTCCTCCTAGAACCCAGTATAGACTGTAGTGTAATGCTCCAATGCCAATAGGAAGGAAGAACGCGCCAGCTAGATACAGAACGATCGGAATGCGTATTTTGAAGACTTGGCGTAACCATTGAATAAGTCCAGATCGCCCCCGGTATATTCCCATCACAACGATTGCTGCTAGGAATGGCCCAAAGGCTGCCGGAACGAAAAAAGGTGTTAGACTCTCTTCGGGCACCGATGATAGCGCTGGAATCAATATTGCCCAAGTTATTGCAAATGTTAATACGAAATATAGTGCCGTCATGCGTAGAGTAAACCGGGATTGGTATGTGTTGGTATCAGCCATTCCTCTACACTCCAATCTTTTTTATATTTCCGTTGCTGCGTAAGTTCTCTATTATGTAGTTCCTCTTCGATTACATTCAGGAAGTCCCTGGAAAGTTCCGTCTCTGATTTTTATGATTCCACGGTCGATTTTCGTAATCAGATCAGTTATTTTCTGGATGAACAATATCATCCGCTCATGGTTATTAAGCGAGCGAATAAATAATGTTTACGTTAAATTTTAATCCCCACACACAGCCTTCCACTTTTCAACCTTCCGATAGGGAGAACAGGGCGTGGTCTAAACAGACAATCTTGTCGGGAATGGAGAAAGACTAGAAGATACTTCCATAGGATCTCATAAACTGCGAAGTACATTGCATAGAGTGGAAGTCACACAATGGATAGGGCTACTTCGGGAGACATCTCCACTGTAACCGATACGTGAAAATTTGGGTAAGTCAGAGAACGAAAATAGGATAGCAAAGTAGGGCATTCATCCGCGCGCGCTCATGTTATGTGAAATTCTCAGGGAGCTGACACCTTTGAGATTAGAACTTTCGACCTTCTCTCCCCTCTATACTATGACGGTCGAGCATTGGTCTTATTACTTTGTCAAGCCAACGACAGGTTGAGTTGACGCCTTTGGATCAAAAATCTATTGTCCGAAAGCAAGGTGAAGTAGATGCTGTTAGACTGCCTTTCCACGAAGCAACCAAAGCGAAGGCCAAAAAGGAATTGATCAAAAGACTTGACCATATACAAGAACTGGCAAAGCAGAAGAACTACTCTGAAATAGAAAAGCTGCTACAAGAATGCTATGTCTGACTCTTGCCACGAGCATTCCGATGTGCACGAAAGAATTTTCTGGAACCAAAGAATAGGTACTAACCAGAATGAGAAAACTACATCAAATAATCGCAATCATTCTGATTGTATTCTCTGTCATACTTAGCGTTCTAGCTGTCTATGTTCTATATCTCCAACCAATGGCATACGAGAACTATTACTTAGAAATAATGAACAATTGTAATGACCCATCAAAGAAAGTCATAGTGAGAAGTTGGTTCATAAGAGACTACAATTTCACAGAGATCTGCGATTGGGTACGTGGAAACCTTGACTTCGTGCCTTTCAATGAAAGTTTTCCACAAGAGCAAAGACATACAGATCCGCTTGAGATTAAAGAATTTGGCAAAGGAAGATGTGGGGAATTCAGTATTCTTTATGTTGCCGCTTGTTTGGCTCATGGTTATGAGTGCAGATTGGTTGTCGCTGCTGATTGTAGCGGTCTTGTCTGGACTGGCAAACACGCATGGGCGGAGGTCAAATTTATGGGTGAATGGATTCATGTTGATCCTTCAGAAAGGAGATGGAATGAGCCCCAGATGTATAAGCAGTGGAGCTGGGGAGAAAACATCGGATCAAAAGTTAGGATTTTCGCATTTGAAGAATGTAGAGCAGAAGAAGTTACAAAAAAATACCTCTGATTACAGATCTGTAGAAGAAATGTTGGGTTCGGGGTTCAAATCCCATGCAAGCTGTGAGTCAGCATTAAATAGGCTCGATGTACGATAACTTCTGATGGAGCGGATATATTGAGCAATCAGGTTTTTGAGCAACTTGCGGAAGCTTTGAACAAACTTCCCAACGGCTTTCCCAGAACCCCTTCAAACGTGGAGATAAGAGTTCTGAAGAAGATATTCTCCCCTCAGGAGGCTTCAGTGGCAAGTCAGCTAACTAGCTCTATGGAGTCACTTGAGGTTGTTGTTGAGCGCATTGGGCTTTCATCTGAAGATGCAGAAGCACGGTTGGGGAAGATGGCGAAACGAGGACTTTTGTGGAGCTGTAAAGAAGGTGATAAGCTATTCTTTAGGCTGGCACCTTTTGTCGTGGGCATCTACGAATCACAGCGGGAAAGTATGGATCACGAGTTAGCTCACTTGGTCGAAGAGTACTTGGCAAATGGTGGAGCTGTTGGAATTATGAAGCCACAACCAGCTCTGCACCGTGTTGTCCCGGCTCAGAAGGCAATCAAGTCTGAATGGATTCTCCCGTATGACGACGTGAAAGCGATTCTCTTGAGCTCCAAAACATTTCGTTTGAGTGACTGCATCTGCAGAGTGCAACAGGATCACATTGGTCGTAGGTGTGACTTTCCCTTGAGGACTTGCCTTAGCTTCTCTTCAGCCGAGAGACAACCGAGTGAGGATGATATTTCGAAGGAGGAAGCACTGGCTTTTCTCGATAAGGCAGAGGAGATGGGCCTTGTGCATACGGTTAGCAACGTGATGAAAGGGCTCGGCTATGTCTGTAATTGTTGTGGGTGTTGCTGCGGCATTCTCAGAGGAATAACTGATTGGGGCATTGAGAATTCAGTGGCCTACGCCAACTATTATGCCGTAATTGACCCTAACGAGTGTCTAGGATGCGGAATATGTAGGAAGAGATGCCAGGTACACGCCATCTCAGACGGAGGAGGAGTGTCAGCTGTGGATCGCGAGAAGTGCATTGGCTGTGGCTTATGCGTCACAGGATGCCCAAATGGTGTAGCGAGACTGGAGAAGAAGCCTGAAAGCGAGATTGTCAATCCTCCCGCTGACTTCGAGGCTTGGGAACATGAGCGTCTTCGAAATCGTGGGCTAAGTAGTTGACATTGTGTTTCTGAGAAGAGATCTTCACACAAAAAAGATGGGATTTGCGGGAAATAGTGGAGATATCTCCACTTGTCTCTTAAAGCCTAATTTTTCTCTCAACAATTTCCACAAGTTTTTCAGGTTCTTTTAGAACGTCTACAACAGGTATGCTTAACCTTTTTGCGGTCAAAACTGCAGAACTTGTAAATGCAATTATTGGTTTGAAACGCTTTGATGCTTCCACAGCCTCCTCAAAAGTTTTGATAGCTACTATTTTAAGTACTGTTGGCTCATGTTCAACCAGATTTCTAAAACCCTCAAGGACAACCATGTCTGTGTCGTTTTGGCAGTTTCTGATAATTTCTTGAAGACTCAAATTTGTCGTGTCAACTTTCTTTATGAATCCCAATTCTCCAGGCGCAACTACCACCACTGTTTGTGCTCCTGCCTGCGCATGCCGCCACGTGTCTTTTCCCTCAACATCCATTGTGAAGCTTGGTTCAGAAACATGTTTTATAGTGGCAACACGGCATCCTCGTTTTGTTAAGCCTTTAACTAGAGCCTCTATTGTTGTTGTTTTGCCTGAATTTTTTCTTCCAATCACTGCAATAACAGTCATAGTGGCATCCACGTTGTTGATGCATCTAAAAGAACTGTCTCAAATTAAAAGAGTTTCGTGGTGAGGGCATCTCCGCAAACTTCACGAAAAAGTAATTATAAAAAACGCAACAAGAGTTTTTATTCGACCAAAATCTCATGTAAATTGAGGATGCAGTAATTGCCTAGCCTATGGTGCAAATTAGGACTACACAAATGGAAAAACTATGGAAAACAAGTGCTTATTACTTGGAAAGAGCCAGGCTTTGTTCTAGGAATAAAAAAAGAAATCCGAAAATATGTGTTCTCTGAAAGGGAATGTTTACGGTGTGGAATTAAGGAAAAAAGGAAATTTTCTGAAAACTTAGATGGAACTTTGGCAGCAGCAGGATGGGAAAGAATAGAAGAAAACAAAGATAGTATGTCCATGCGTGCATAAAACGGCTTTATGGACGATAACCGTTCAGAACGCTTACGGCTAGAACCGCGGCTATAATGTCTGCAGTTGTTCCTGGATTATGCTGATTAGTTGGTCCACGCAATTCTCTATCGAAGACAGAAAGCTTTTTTCTACCAAAGGACGTTGTTAAACCACCTAATCTTAATACTTCTCCCGCCCTCTCAGAGATCTCTTTCGCCTTATCCAAGCCAGCCTTTCGAGCAATAAGGGTGTCAGGAACTGTTGAAAGAACCTTAAGGAACGCGTGAACTATTGCACTGTTTAGATTGTTTGTTTCCTTGAGTTGCTGAGTGAAATAACGTAAACCCGTTTCAAAAGTTATGTGATAGTTTTCCACCCATTCCTTTGAAATTGAGTCGTAAGGCGCGGAAATTTTGAAAACTTCATAGAGGGTCACATTTTCTTCGAGGATTTTCTTTTTCGAGCTTGGGTCGTTCACATCTAGAGTTGGAGCCTTATCAACCAAACCATTAGGATTAGCTATGTTAATTGCTTCATAAACAGCTACAGCATCCGAGGGCGTGGTAGACTCTACGACCAATTTTATGTTCTCTCTTAGTTTGGAAAAGGAAAACTCTTCGCCCTCCGTCAATGTCATTCCGGCTGCAGCAGCGATCGGAGAAAGCAAAAGAATCGCGCCCAGCAACGTGTTGCCTCCGTGTTGCCAAGCATCGATGTTTACCACTGCATCCTTTATGATTTCTCCAACACCTATCTCATTTAAGTCAATTTTTCCTGCAGAAAACATGATACCCCGCTCAGCAGCGCGTGCAAAACTGGGTTCGACAGCTACTGCAGAAGCCAAAAAATGTTCATACTGGGTATTCTGAAAATCTGCTGTTCTGCTAACGTTGCCAGGCTTGTGTGCGCTAACTTCTAAAAGGATGGCTAATTGGAGGCAGCTGGAAACATGCTTTGCTGTTCTGCGCACATCTTGGTGCAAAAGACTACCTCTTTTAAGACATGGAGAAGAAGTTTTATTAACGTTGTGTAAAAAAGTACACAGCAATTTACAAAACTACACAGGTGGAGAAAATGAACAGAAAATATGTTACAAATGCAGTTTTTATTGCGCTTATATCAATTTGGGTCGCGTTAATGTTGGGGACTGCAATTGTACCTGTTTACCCCATTTTTGGAACGCCTGCACAAATCACTTTATCGAGTATTCTTTTCTCCAGTCTTACGGCACCGCTTCTGGGTCCTCTGTGGGGCACTATTTCTGGTTTTATTTTTGGCTGGCTAGTTCCCTTCGTAAATCCTGCAACATCAATAGGCTTATTCACTTTTCTGAGTCCTACATTAGGAGCTTTGATGAGCGGACTTGTCCTATTCAATCGATGGAAAGAAGCGACGCTAATCTTCGGATTGGAAATGATCGTTTGGTTTGCACATCCATTTGCTTGGTATGAAGCCATGCCTATTATAACGTGGCAATCCTGGCTTGCGCTGATTCTGATTGCAACACCTCCAATACGTAAATGGCTGATTGACTCGATACGGACAAGAGACGAAAAGAGGTTACCCATAGCTCTCTGGTGCTTAGCTTGGATTGCTCGAATTGGTGGAGAAGTTGCCACTAGCAATAACATTGCTGTTTGGATTCTGGGTTGGGGAACACCCGAGATGTATCCATTTTGGGCGCCACTTACTTTATACTATGCTATAGCAGATTTTCTGAACTGTCTTGCAGGGGCTATCATAGGTACAGCAGTTCTTTTGGCTCTGAAAAGAAGAGGTACTAGAGTATTAGCTGTTGATTTTCTTCAAACAAAAATGGAAAGCCAAAAATACTAATTTTCTTGCATTGTTAAAGGGATAATTCTTGGAAGTAAGATCTAGAGAAGGTGACTTAATCCAAACAAGGAAAAAGTGGATTTTTGACGTTAAGGGTTTAGTTCATCCTCCAGACAAAATAGTTGCTTTTCCCCGTTTCATTCCAGACCCTCATGGAAACCGAAAACGAAGAGGCATTGCTTATAGAAAGATTTACGCTCTTTCCGAACGTTACGAGCTTCTCGAAGAACGGTTTCCCCGCTATTTAGTCTTTGATCTCGTTTTTGATGAACGCCTTTGCAAAGTCCCTAAAAAAGACATAAGAAATTATTATAATCCAGTCAATCGTCTACAGGAACTTCGTAATAGTCACCAGTTAGACCAGTTAGAAGAAGATGCTTTGCAGTTTGCTGAGTTGTTGCATATCCACTCAGATGTTCCTTCGAATAAGCTCGGCATCTCTGGCTCTCTTCTAGCACAGTTGCATACACCCAAATCAGATATAGACCTGATAGTCTATGGAGAGAAAAACTGCCGCGAAATCTACAGGACATTAAAATCGGTGACGAGAAATGGAAAAAGCGCAATAAAAGCGTTTACGCAAGAGGGACTAAGCCTTCTTTACAATTTTCGTTCACAAGACACAGAAATGCCCTTTGAAGACTTTTTGGTAACGGAGCGTAGAAAAGTTTTGCAAGGCAAGTTTCTGCAACGCGACTTTTATATCCGATGCGTAAAAAATTGGAACGAAGTCGAAGAACACTACGGCGATGTAGTTTACAGAAAAGTTGGCTATGCGAAAATAAAGGCAGTGATTTCGGATGATTCTGAAGCCATATTTACGCCCTGTCGCTATTCTGTTGAGAACGTGCAGGCGCTTGAAAGAAAATGTGAAAGAACTGTGACGGAAATTGTGTCTTTTCGAGGAAGATTTTGCGAACAGGCAAGAAAAGGGGAAACAGTGATTGCGCAGGGAAAAGTTGAGGAAGTGCAAAGGAAAAATGGGGACACGTTTTTTAGGCTTCTTTTAGGCGGCAAACCCTTAGACTTTATGGTGCTAGCAGGGTGAAGATTTTGGAGGAACGAGGCTTCAGAGATCGCGATTTTCTAAGCACAAAAGAAGGCTTTCTCTTCTGTGTTGTGGGTCCATATCATCCCACTGACCGTGTAATTAGTTATCTCAAATATTCGCCCGACTCAAAGGGAAAATGGTGGAAGGGAAAAAACCGATTTAAGCGTGTAATGCGAGTATACACGATTTCAAACTTGTTGGAAACATTTGACCTTTTAAAAAATGCTTATCCTCAATACTTGTTCTTCTCTTCAGCCTATAACATTACAATGACTGGTGTTCCACAGAAACATGTAGTGAAGCACCTTAAGCCTGATGAGAAGCTGGCAAAGCTTTTCAAGAAATCACATCTTGACTCTTTGCAAGGAAAAGTTGCCCGTTTCGTGTCCTTACTAGCCAAATTAAGCGCTGTTCCAGCTGATAATTTTGGCGTTACAGGTTCAATACTGCTGGACATTCACAATCCTGCTTTTTCTGACATGGACATCACCGTGTATGGAGCGGAAAATAGCTACGCAGTGAAAAACGCCTTAACCAAAGCGCATCTGACTGGTAACTCTGGGGTTAAACGTTTTGGAAGAGAAAAACTTAGGAATTGGTATATGAACAAAACACGTAATCATCCAATTAGTTTAGCTGAAGCAGAGCGGATTTATGAGCGAAAGTGGAACATTGGCATATTTGACGACACTTTTTTCTCTGTGCATCCCATAAAGCTGGAAGAAGAGCTGACAGAAAGCTATGGTGACAAGGCATATCATCCCGCTGGGATGGTGACTGTGAGAGCGGTTGTTGCCGACTGTGAAGACAGCGTGTTTCTCCCTGCCGTTTATGGGGTTAGAGAGGTTGAGGTTGAAGGAGATGTCGAGGTAAACGTTGAAGAAGTGGTTTCTTACGAAGGACTCTATGACAGTCTTGCAGAGAAAGGCGAGACAATTGAGGTTAAGGGAAAACTTGAACACGTTGTTGACAATCGCACAGGTAGAAGGTATGACAGGGTTTTGGTGGGTTCGCTTGAAGGAAAGGGTAGAGAATACATAAAACCAGCCTAGACCAGTGAGAGCGTTGACAGTTAGGGAACCCATTTAAATATTCTGGTAATATTACAGTTGTTTTAATAACATTGCCAGCAAGATAGCAGAGTATCGAGAAGTTGGAGGCTCTAAGTTAGCTTAATCCGAGAACCTCTTTAAGATAAGCGTGATAAGGACCAAGTTTTCCGCCGTAATTTCCAGCAGAAATTCTAACTACGCCAGGTATTTTAACAGCCGCCTTTATCCCTTCAGCCATCGCTTTCTTCACAACATCCAAGTCAAGCCCGTTGATGACAATTTCGTAAATGCATCTGACACCATCAGGTACCTGCGAATCTGCCACTAGCTCTTTAAGTTTTGGACAGAAAGGATGGTTAGTAGACGCTTTAAGCTTATAATTAATCGAGCCTGCTTTAGACCCTGCCCTGCAGATGCCTCCTGGAAAAGGCATTATCACCTCTTTAGTGTTTTTATTGATAGCTTCTGCAGCCTTTTCCGCCGCCTGTAAACCTGCTGTGCTGTTTTGAGCCATTATTATTAAATTTCCCCCAGCAATTGCTTTTGCAGCGCCAAACTTATCTTCCACCATAAATTCGCCTTCCATAACTGGAAGACGCCAGACTTTCCTATCCGCTAAGACATCTTTTTTCTGAAATCCGTCTCCGAAAAGACGAAGACTCCGCCCTACCTTTAGTCTTCTTTTCGCTTCGGGCAACGCATCAAAAGCCGCAGTAGTTGGACAAGTCATTATACACTGGCCAATTCTGAGAATCATCTGAGCCTTCAAGTCAAACCGTGTTCTGTGGTAAATTTGAATCAACACTCCCGCTCTTCCGTCTGGCGTATTCGCTGGCTGCACAACTCTTTCTATTCCAGCCTCTGCTGGAGACATGATAATTGAGGAAGCAAAACCAGTAGCAGTTTTAGCCGCTGTGTTAGCCCATTTCTGATTCTCCGCAGTAATTAAAATCCTTCCTACCCACATACCGAACATTTCGGCAAATGTGTCTTCAATTAACGTATCCTCATAGAGAAAGTGTCCCGCTAGTATTGTTTTAGGTGATTTTTCTAACATGGTTTCCACGTATTCCTTTTCTTGAAAGCTTGTGTAGAGTCACGTTTTCAAAAGCCATGCCTGAGTCTATTAACATTTGTGCCTTTTCCAATGTGATTTCAGCCTTAAGGTTATCGGTCTCTTCGATACCCTCTATCAGCTGTATGCAAGGCTAGGGTGCTTGTGATTGACCTGAGATCTAAGTGTTGCGTGCAGCCGGAATACTGTAGCACCTCAATGAAGACCTCTTAAGATAAACCGAAACAGTTATCGTTTCGCGTGTTTTCTTACGTAAGGGACATGGAGTGACGTGAGGATGGAAGCCTCTTGAAAGATAAAAATAGGGAAATTCACATTCAAAATGTCGTGGCATCAGCTGCTTTTGATCAACCAATAGACCTAGACGCCGTAGTTAAGGCTTTTCCACACGTCGACTACCGACCGAAAGTTTTTCCTGGACTCGCCTTCAGGCTGAAGAAGCCGAAAACGTGTACGCTCTTATTCAAAACGGGAAGAATGGTGTGCACCGGCGCCAAATCAGAGAGGAATGCTAGAAGGGCGATCTTGAAGGTTGCCAGAGAATTAAGAGCAGTTGGCATAATCATTATCGGAAAGCCTGAAATAAAGATTCAGAATATTGTTGCCTCTGGAAACCTCGGCGGACCGGTTGATCTTGAAGCATTGTGTGAGCGAGCTCACGTGGGTGGGAACCTCATGTACGAACCGGAGCAGTTTCCAGGCGCGATTTACCGAATGGAAAGCCCAAAGGTAGTTTTCCTAATATTCTCCGCTGGCAAGATTGTGTGTGTGGGCGCAAAAAAGGAAGAAGAAATCTACGAAGGCGTCGAAAACCTTGGGCAAAGGCTGAAGAAACTGGATGTCCTATATAAAAGAATGCCCTAAATGTGAAAATGCAGGTTTTGAGGCGACAGTTGATGGCTCGAGGTAAGAAAATAAAGAACATTAAATGTCCCCAATGCGGAAAACTGATGAAGAAACATTGGAAAAAGGCAGAATACGAGTGCAGAAGCCCGAGGTGCCCTGTAATTTTCGTGAGGATACATCACAACACAGAACAAGTTGGGCGAGCGCCGAGATTCAACGAGACATAATGCGAGTTTGAGGAACGCGAAAAAGTGTTAAGAGGTGGAGAAAACCCAAAATTTGGCAAAAAGACACTGAATATGTGCTGCTTGTGATCTTGTGGTAAAAACAGGCGTGTTTTATAGGTCGATGCCTTTTTTGAATGCGTATAAGTTTGTTTCTGCAGTGCCTGCTCTGACGCTGGCCGTGATAGCTTTTTCCATGGCTTCTTTGCTTACTATGTTGGTTATCTTTGTTAGTGCGCCAAGCATTACGACGTTTGCGTACATTTTGGACTTCAGTTGTGTTTCAGCAATTTTGGTTGCTGGTAATCTGTGAACTTGGGCTTTAATTTCGGGGATTTGTTCAACCAAATCTTTGTCGACTAGGAGAGTGGCGTTTTCTTTCAAGTCTTTAACGTACATGTCAAGAGCGCTTTGGCTCATTGCCACAAGAACGTCACATTTTCTCACCATTGGGAAGCCTATTTTCTTGGTTGAGATTATTACTTCGCTTTTTGCGGCGCTTCCTCTAGCTTCAGATCCGTAGCTCTGGGTTTGCACCACGTTTTTTGCGTCATACACTGCAGCACGACCAAGTATTTGGCCTGCCAGCACGACTCCTTGTCCTCCAAGTCCGCAGATTCGCACTTCGACTCTACTCATCGCTTTTTCGCCTCTTTCAACACTGTCTGAAACATTTCGGTTAGGGTTGGGCGAGTCTGGTGAATGAACTCGCCGACAACTATTTTATCCTCCAGTTCTTCTCTAGTCAGCCTTTCAACATCCTCAATCTTCACGCTTTGCTTTTTTAGCCACAGCAGCATCTCTCCAGCGTTTTTGAACCCAGCACGGCGACCGTAAGCAGTTGGACACTGACTGACTACTTCAACGAAGCCGAAGCCCTTTGTGGTCAACGCCTTTTTAATGGCTCCCTTTAGCTGATTTATATGCGCTGTGGTCCAGCGTGCTGCATAACATGCGCCTGCGGAGACGACAAGTTGAACAGCATCTAAAGGACGTTCAAAGCCGCCGTAAGGAGTGGTGGTAGTTTTCGTCTTCAAGGGAGTTGTCGCTGCCACCTGCCCTCCAGTCATGCCGTAGATCATATTGTTTACCATAATCACGGTAATATCCAAGTTCCTTCTCGCCGCATGGATCAAATGGCTCAAACCTATTCCTACAATGTCGCCATCGCCGCCAAAAACAACCACCTTCAAATCAGGTCGCATGAGCTTAACACCCGTCGCAACCGGTATACTTCGCCCATGCGTCGTGTGGATGGAGTCTGCTTCAAAGTGTGGGGAAGGAATCCACGAAGAACAGCCGATGCCGCTACAGAAGACAAATCCTTGAAGGTCTCGGTGGCCAAGCTCATGGACAGCCCTAAGGAAACACGTAGCTACTGTCGTGCCGCCGCATCCTGCGCAGAAGGGAAATTCTATGCCTCTTAGATAGCTTTTGCTGGAAAAGGGTTCACTCACGGTTTTACACGCTCCTTTCGATTTCAGAAAAGAGTTCTTCAGGCGTTGACATCTCTTCGCCGCCAATCTTGTTGACGGGGATAACTTCTGTAGCGCCATTAACAACTCTTTGCACTTCAAAGAAAACCTGCTGCAAGTTCATCTCTGGCACAATAATTGCCTTGGCTTTCTGCGCCATCGTTTGAACAATTCTTTCTGGAAAAGGCCAAATCGTCTTCAACCTAATAAAACCAGCATTAATCCCTTTATCTCTTGCCATTTCTAACGCTTCATAAACTGCACGAGATGTGCATCCGAAAGAAACGAAGCCGACTTCACAATCATTTACGTTAAAGGCTTCAAAATCCATCAGCAATTCAGCGTTGTTCCTAACTTTTCTTACAAGCCGAGTTACAAGATTGCGATGGACTTCTGGGTTGGCTGTGAAACGCATTCCAAACTCGTCATGAGTCGAACCTGTCACTGCTATGTTATAGCCTTCACCTACAGACGGCATAGGAGGAACTTCTTCACCGCCAAAGAACGATTCGTCGCCAGGCTTCGCCTTCTTTCTATTAACAATCTCTATTTTTTCCAGAGGCGGCATAAACATTTGTTCTCTCATGTGAGCCACGATTTCATCAGCTAGCAGAATGACAGGTGTGCGATATTCTTCAGCCAGATTAAAAGCACGCACGGTTAGGTCAAACATTTCCTGCACCGAATTCGGAGACAGCACAATTGAAGCATAGTCTCCGTGCGTACCCCAACGAGCCTGCATAACGTCACCCTGACCACATTTCGTAGCTTGCCCCGTGCTTGGTCCAGCTCTTTGGATGTCAACTATAACACATGGAGTTTCGGTCATGAACGCGTATCCGATGTTTTCTTGCATGAGGCTGAAACCAGGACCAGAAGTTGCCGTCATCGCCTTAGCGCCCACCCAGCTTGCTCCAATCAGAGAGGCTATCGAAGCTATTTCATCCTCCATCTGAATCATGATACCGCCCACTTGTGGAAGACGCTTCGCCAAATGCTCAGCGATTTCACTGGCTGGCGTAATGGGATAGCCTGCGAAAAATCGGCATCCAGCGATGATAGCGGCTTCAGCTAGGGCTTCGTTTCCTTGCATGAAATACATGCTTGAAGACAGATGTTTAGCCATCCCCTGTGTCTCCTTGTTGTTTTGTTTGTGTCCACTGTTTAGCTTAAAGCTTTATCTAGGCAACTAAAAACGTGTGTGAGATAATCGTGGCTATTGTCTTCTTCGTCGAATCATAACCACAACAACTACTATAGCCGCTGCGCCGGCACCCGCATAAATATACATCGAATACTTAACCATAAAAGAAGGCTCTACGACGACGAACTGCAAGGTATCGCTGACGGATTCATACATCACCTGATTCTCCATAAACTGTGCTTGGACGCTCCAAGAACCGAGGAAGGATGGTTTAAAGCTAGCTGAGAAATTGCCGTTCTGTATGTAGCGATATTGTGCGAATGTTGATCCATTTGAAGCTGTGAAAATTAGTTTTACACTTGCATTTGCAGATTCTGTTATGGGTCTTATAAAGCCGTTGATTGACATGTTTTCTCCAAATGTTATAGCTTCGCTGCTTAGAGTGAAGTTTATGTAAGAAGGATACTTTACTATGTAGCTTCCGTTAATGTTCATCATGTTGTCAAGAAGATCAAAGGCGTCCACACGATAATTCACCATTACGCCAGCCTCCTGACCAAGAATCGTTCCGTTGCAGGTGCGATTGCTGACCAGCATTTCAGAAAAACTAGATGTGTTCCAGTTGTCAATGGAATAGTAGAGGAAGGCTTGTTGAATGTAGGAGTTGTTTGAAACAGCGGTGATAGTTGTTTCGTTGTTAGGATAAACCATTTGAATAGGAGTTGCCAATTTCAACACCGAACCGCCAAAGTTTGTCTTAACTCTGAAACTTACATTTCCGGCGCCGAACTCGCCAATGATGACAAGGTGATAGAGACTTTCCCCATCATAAGACGTTGTGTGGTTGATTAGCATATCTTGCCCAAAATACTCGCAGCTCGCATAGACATCTCCTCTGAAACCTTCACTGTCTAAGTTGTAGCCGCCGAAAGAACCGCTCACTTCGCCGTAGAGTCCATGCTCCCACGCTAAGGGAGTACCATTCAACAGTTCACCGTTCTTGCTTGAAGGATTCGCCATAAGATACAACCTTGCCTCGTACATGTCAAGCGTGTCAGGCACCTGAACTTGAATTTCGATGCGTTCGCTGTTGGTGGTGAACTCGTATGCCCAGCTTGTGTTTTCAACAGATGTGTTGCCTTGTTTTCCTTCAATGAAGCGGCTGTGCCAAATATTTGGTTTAACATGTTCAATAGCCATGAGTGTAGCAGGTTGGGCAGCTTGACTTTCTCGAGGGTCGTTTCGGATGACAAAGCTGTAGTTGCCCGAATGCTTTGGCGAGAAGAATGGCTGGTCTATGGTTGTTCCTAAATGTTCAGGCAGTCCAGCTGCTTCGGTGTGGTAGCCTTCTAATTCTCCTTTGGGGTTGTAGACATATATGTCGTAGTCGGTTTCGGGCGTGGAGCCGTCGTTTATCCAGTCGCCATAGCAGTAAACGTGATACGTGTGGTTTGCGGCTAAATTATAGACGTATGTCCAGTTAGCGCCGATTTGAATTTGAGACTCGTTAATCTGCATGGGGGCGGCTGGTCTGCGTGTGAAAGTCCAGTTGCCGTAGGGCGGCTCATTGATGTAGGTAAAGGTCCAATCGTTCTCGTAGATGAGACCCGAAGCTACAATAGCTAGCGAAGAGGCTAGAATACACGTTAGCAGCGGCAAGAACATCAGCGTTTTAGCTAACTTTATGAGCAATGGTTGTTCCTTCGCCGAGTGAAACTTTGTGTCTAGGTTGTTTTGTGGGGGCAATAATCGTTATGAAGAAGGGGTAAGGATTCTGAATCAGAATCAACCTATTCATTACATGGCTTATGAAGTTACATGGTTTGTTCTATTTTGCCTTAAAAATGCCATGCAAAATCTTATGAGAGGGCTTATTCCTAAGTGCTACAGAAGGTGAAAACCTTGGATAAAGACCTAGTGGACTACGCGCTAGACTATGCACGAAGCAAAAAAGTTGAGTATGCCGAAACAAGAGCCCACAGCACACAACACGACGAACTAGTAATAAAAAACGGTGTCCTAGACGCTTTCGTCTCAACCATCGACACTGGATTCTGCGTAAGAATACTAGCCAACGGCGGACTGGGCTTTGCATCAACCAACAAATGGACAAAAGAAGAAGCAAAAACAGTCGTCGACACAGCATACAAATTTACCACAATAGCAAGACGCAAAGACAAGATTACCTTCGCAGAAGAAAAAGGTGTCGAAACAAAATGGAGTGTCGAACAGAAAAAGAAGATAGAAGACATTCCACCCGAAAAGAAGATAGAAGAGTTGATGGAAGTCGACAAAACCTTTGCGTCTCAAGAAATAAAAATTCCTGGAAGAATAATGGCTTGCACAATAAACCTCACAGAGAAATATTTTGTAAACTCTGAAGGTTCAGCAATTTCATCTTTTGTGCCAAACATAGAAACCTTTGCTTTCATAACCGTGGCTGAAAATGGCAAGCCAGAACAAGCTTACAAACAGTTTGGACGCAGTGGAGGATGGGAGGCTTTCGACGAGTGGAAGATGACTGAGGCAATGCTGCATGAAGCCAAAGTGCTGCAAAAACTAGTCAAAGAAGGAAAAGTCGTCAAACCTGGAAAAATGGATTTGGTTTGCGGAACAGAAGTTACAGGCATCGCATCCCACGAATCTTGTGGACACCCAATAGAAGCAGACCGCATACTCGGACGTGAAATGAGCCAAGCAGGACGTTCCTTCATATACCCCGGCGGTCCCTTCTGGATAGGAACCAGAATTGGCAACGACATAGTAACCATAGTAGACGACCCGACAGTTAAAAACAGTCACGGTTATTACGAATACGACGACGAAGGAATCAAAGCAAGACGACGATACCTGTACAAAAATGGCATAATAAACGAGTTCCTACAGAACAGAGAAACCGCAGCTAAACTTGACACGAGGAGTAATGGTTCTTCAAGGGCAAATAGCTACGCTAGAGAAGCCATCGTGCGAATGGCAAACACTTTTCTGCTGCCTGGCGACTGGACGGAAGAGGAAGTCATCGAAGACGTAAAGCATGGAATTTACATGAAGTCTTTTACAGAATGGAACATCGATGACAGACGTTTCAATCAACGCTACGTAGGCAGAGAAGCATACCTAATCGAAAATGGAGAATTGAAGCATCCTGTTGCGAGACCAATTATTGAAACTACGACTAAGAATTGGTGGAGCAGTGTCGATGCTATATCAAAGGAGGTTGGATTTGACGCCGCGACATGTGGTAAAGGTGATCCGATGCAGGGAATACCTGTTTACGCGGGTGGTCCAGTTATTCGTTTGAAAGAGGTGTACGTAAAATGAGCGAAGTATTAGCGAAAACAGAAGCCATAGTAAAGAAGGGAAAAGCCCTTGGTGCAGACGAAGTTCTCGCCAAAACCGTCTTTGGACGGCACAGACAGACACGATTCAGTAACAACCAAATAGATATCGCTGTGGCGTGGAACAACTACGTAACAGATGTCGCCCTCACATGGAACAAACGATTAGTCGCAACCCAAATTCGAAACTTCCAAAACACAGACAAAATCATGGAACAGTTATTCAAGTTGGCTAAGGTTTCGAAGGAAAACCCGATGTACGGCGGAATAGCTAAGGGTACATTCAATTACTTAAAACCTACAGCAGATAAAAAGCTGCAAGAACTAGAAGACCCTGCCGAATACGTATTCGAAGCCATAGAAGCCGCCAAGAAGGAAGCTGGTGTAGAGGTAAACACGGGAGGAATCCTCTACGCAAAGTACGAAGACGTTTACCTTGCCTCTTCTGAAGGACCAACTGGCCAAGATGCAAGATCAGCAATCGAGTTGTCAATCAGAGCCTTTTCGCAGATTGACGCCTCAGGTCACGGCGTAGAATGCTGTTCCTCATTGAGAGATTTCAAGCCTTTCAGAGCTGGAGAGAAAGCGGGCAAAATAGCAAGGTTGGCTAAGAACCCAAAACAAGGAGAAGAGGGCAAGTTTAATGTTATCTTTGACCCGCTGTTTTTCGGTTCAATGCTTGGCACTTGGGGTACAATGGCATCTGCGTATAGCGTTATGATCCAATTGTCAGTGTTTGTGAAAAAACTTGGCCAGAAAGTCGCGTCTGATATGGTGACATTGCGAGACAACCCTGCCGAATACTCAGTTAGCAACCGTGTTTTTGATGCCGAAGGTTTTCCTATACAGGAAAACGTGTTCATCGATCACGGTGTGCTTAAAACATATTTACACAACACGTCAACTGCAAAAATCTTCAAGACCAAAACAACAGGTAACGCTGGATTGGTACAGCCGATACCGTGGAACATTGAAATGGACTCAGGCGACATTAGTAGAGAGGAGCTTTTTGGCGAAGTGAAACGTGGCTTATACTTGACTAACACGTGGTATACCAGATTCCAAAACTACGCCACAGGAGACTTTTCCACAATTCCCAGAGACGGCATATTTCTAATAGAAAACGGTGAAATCAAGCAGTCATGGAAAGATTTGCGGCTAAGCGACAACGCTCTTAGGTTACTAAGTCAAATCACAGGCATGTCAAAAGAAAGACAGCATGTGCATTGGTGGCTTGAAGCCGAACCGCCATCCTTGTCGCCGTATGTTCTGGCAAAAGACATACAAATGACGAGGCCGAAGTAGCAGCTTTCTTTTCTTTTTTTTCTTTTTGCAAAAATCTTAAGCATGCGACTGTGCATATGAAGAAATCAATAGAAGGGTTTTTCTGTGAAAGCAGAACTCGAAAAGATAGTGAAAGATGAACTTTCAGGAGAAGTCGCTAAATCCTACGTAGCCCAAATCACCTGTTTCCACCGAATTCAAGCCTCCACAACGTTCCACGAAGCTGCAGAATACGTCAGAGACACACTGCGGAGTCTCGGTTTTGAAAATGCCAAAATCGAACAATTCACTTCTGACGGCGCCACAAAATATTGGACCTATACTTCTCCAATTGGCTGGGAAGTCAAAACCGCCGAACTGCACTTGGTTGAACCTAAAAAGAAGCTAATCATCAGATACGAAGACACGCCTACATGTCTTCACACCTACAGCAAATCCACACCACCCGAAGGCATCACAGCCGAGCTAGTTGACGTAGGCGAAGGAACGAAGCCTAAACATTATGAGGGAAAAGATGTAAAGGACAAATTCGTTTTAGCAACTGGCAGAGCAAAACAAGTTCACGAACAAGCGGTTTACAAGTACGGCGCCGCCGGCGTCATCACAGACACCATAACACATGAGATGAAAAATGTTCGAGAAAGCGTTGACATACCCGACGCTCATGCCTACCAGTCAATATGGCCTACAAAAAAAGAACAAGACAAAGTAACTTTCGGCTTTTCGCTCAGCAAACGACAAGGAAACCACCTGCGAGCCTTACTCAGCGGCGACAAACCTGTTATGTTAAAAGCTAAAGTCGACGCGAAACTGTTCCCAGGCAACCTAGACATAGTAACAACCATAATACAAGGCAGCTCAAAGCCAAATGAAACAATCTTCCTCATTGCCCATCTTTGCCACCCAAAACCAAGCGCCAACGACAACGCCTCAGGCAGCGGCTTACTTCTGGAAATCGCCCGCACCATACAAACATTGATAAAATCGGGCAAAATCGAAAAACCGGCAAGAACCATACGATTTCTTTGGGTGCCAGAAACTTTCGGTACAATCGCCTATCTGTACCATCATCAAGATTTGGCATCCAAGTTGGTTGCGGGCATAAACCTTGACATGGTAGGACAAAATCAAGAGCTTTGCAAATCCACACTCAATCTAGACAAGACGCCAGATTCTAATCCATCATACCTTAACGATTACGTTTTCAGCCTCATAGAACACTCAGCGGAAGAGTTCGACCCCAAGACAGTCTTCGGTTCAGCATCAACATTCCGATATTCAATTAATGCCTTCAGCGGTGGAAGTGACCATGCAGAATTCAACGACTCCACCTTCAGTGTCCCGTGCATTATGTTGCTTCAGTGGCCAGACCTGTACTACCATACAAGCATGGATTCAATCGACAAAGTCAGCGAAAACAGCTTAAAACGTGTAGGCTGGATAGCCACGGTTGCTGCCTTAACTCTTGCCAACGCTACAGTTGAAGATGCGATTTTCATGGCAAATCTAGCAAGGTTGGGAGGAATAGCTAGATTGCAAGAAGCAAGCAAGGAAGCATTTACAGGTTTGTTCAAGAAGAGGAAAAACCTAAACCCCAACGAGTCAGCAAAAAACCTTGCCAAAACAGCGTTCAACTTCAAGAACAAGATGGAGCATTTAGTTTGGCGCGAAAAAAAGGCAGTAAAATCGGCGGAAAGGCTGGGAAGCAGTCCTGAGTTTGAAAACCTCACCGCAAAATATGTGAAAGACGTAAAACAGTACGGTCGACTTGAAATTGCACGATTCGAAGAAACCTTGGCCCACGCCACGAAAACAGCGGGCATTACACTTCCTGTGCAACTAGAAGAAACTGAGGCAGTAAGAGAGGCAAAAAGTCTAACCCCAAAACGATTGTTCAAAGGCACTTTCAACGCAGACGCTTTGAAGAGAGCATTGGGCGAGAAAGAGTATGAATTGTATGAAGAGATTGGAAAGAAAGACGAAGATTTTAGAAAGAAGACGTATGAAATCTTTAACTTTATGGATGGAAAACGCACAGTCTATGAGATTGCGAAAGCAGTGTCAGCGGAATACAGCGTAACCAAGCTGGAGCACGTACTGAAGTTTATACATGACCTTGAGAAGACAAATTTCGTTTCTTTCAATAACTAAGCGCTAAGCGAAAAAACTAAGGATTACTTGTATCTCTCTCTTCGCCGCTGTCGCTTCTTTTTCTCTCGCCTTTTTCTTTTCTTTTTCCATTTAGCTCGCATTGCATCCGCCTCTATTCTATTGTCGCATGCTTCCGCCTTAATTCTTCCTCAGTCTTATTTAAGCGATACATAAGTTCTACAATAAGACTGTCAAGAAATATCGTACAGTTATTTTCAAAGATACTACCAAGAGGGCTCAGAGGTTCACGTTCGCCCAAAATCTGCCTTGAAAGATAGTCTTCTTCTCTAGGCCAACCCATCTTCGTTCGACCGGTAAGAACAACAATGTGATCTGCTATGTCTCCTAGGGGAGACTTTGCATAAGTGGTAACGGCTATAACCTTTGCACTAATATCCTTTGCAGCCGTGCTTGCAGTTAGCACCATCTTCGTCATGCCGGTGCCTGAGATGGCGATAACCAAGTCATTTTTTCCGCCGGCTGGTGTTATGGTTTCGCCTAAGAAATATACGTTGAATCCTAGATTCATCAAACGCAACGCGAAGGAACGGCCGACAAATCCGCTTCTACCCACTCCTACAACGAAGATTTTCTCTTTTTGGGCTTCGATTATCATTTGCAACATTTTTTCCACTTGTTCAGAATCTAGTGCTTCTATGGCTTTTTGTGCGCCAGCAAGGAGTTCTCGGGCTGCGGCTTTCAGCATTTTCAAGCTTTTTCGCCGGGAGAGGCATACTTTTTTACTTATTAAAAATCTTGTGGTAGCCAGCTAGTTTAACAATAAGAGTTTTTGCGGAGACTTACAGCTTTAAAAGGTCTGAAAATGACGGTGTAGGCACATAATACCGTATGTAAACACCGATTATCAATATAAGAATGGAAGCTAAGATTAGCAAATAGTCAGCTTTTCTCATTTTCAAAACGTACAGGTTAGTGCGCTTTTCGATGGCGCCCCAAGCTCTCGATTCCATAGCTTCTGCGAGCTCTAGACTTCTGCGAATGGCACTGATGATTAGGGGGATGAGAATTGGAATGTAGTTTCTTATTCTCTTCAAAAAGTTTCCTTTTTCAAGCTCCAGCCCCCGAGCTTTCTGAGCATCCATAATCGTTTGGGCTTCATCAGCCAAGACTGGAACAAACCTTACGGCAGTGGTGAAGGCGAAGCAAAACTCGTATGGAACGTGGCTTTGCTCCAAAGCCAAACCCAAATGGTCTGGCGAAGTTGTTAGAAAGAATACTGAGAAGGATTCGACAAGTACTACGAAGCGCAGTGTCATTGCTGAAGCATATTCAATGTCCTGAAGCGTTGGATAACCTGTATACATAAACCTGAAAAAAAGGTTAGTACTGAAAATAATTACAGCTAGAAACGCTGCTCCTCTCAGAGAGCGTACCCATTCTTTCTGAACACGCGCCAAAAGAACAAACGGAATTTGCATTAGAAATAAGATGATTAGGGGAAGTAATTCCCAAAAGAGTATTGCGACCACGAAAATTGAGCAGACATAAAGAAACTTGATTCGCGGGTCTAGCATGTGGATGGGAGACGTAACTCTTCTGAACTTTAAACCGTCAAAAACGCTCATTTCTCACCCAGCCGTTTCATCAGGATTTCTCTTGCTTCGTAAAGGTCAATTACATCTGTTGGTAGCCCAAAATCTGTTAAACCCATAAATATCTGAGCTACTTGCGGCAGCACTATAGAAGCTTGAGTTAAACGGTCAATATCTGTGAGCACTTTTTTTCCGACACCGTCTGCGACGATTTTTCCTTCAGACATTAGTATTACGCGGGGGTTACATTCCGCTACGAACTCCACATCGTGAGTGACTACTACAACGGTTTTTCCTTGCGTGTTCAGTTGGATTATAAATTGGCGAAGTATTTCCTTTTGCTGGTAGTCTTGTCCTATTGTAGGTTCGTCCATTACCACAACTTTAGGGTTCCAAGCAAGCACCGACGCTAGAGCAACACGTTTTCTTTCGCCTCCGCTAAGCATGAAAGGCGAGGTTTTCCGGTATTCCGTAAGCCCTAACAGGTTCAGAGCCCATGTCACTCTCTTTTTTAATGTGGTGTCTTTGTAGCCGAAGTTTTTGAGGGCGAAGGCAACTTCTTCTTCTACGGTTTCACAGAAAAGTTGGTTGTCGGGATTTTGGAAGACAAACCCTACGTTTCGCGCGAGTCTAGCCACGCTTGTAGTTTTCGTATTTACGCTGCCAACCAAAACCTCTCCCTTTGTGGGTTTCAGCAGCCCGTTGAAATGTTTTATTAACGTTGTTTTTCCAGCGCCGTTTTGACCCATTATGGCTATGAATTCGCCATCTCTTATTGTTAGAGAGACTCCTTTCAACGCTTCAACGCCGGTTGGATAAGTGAAGTAAACGTCTTTGACTTTTATCATGTTTTCAAAACCTCGCGCAAAAGCTTTACAATCTCCTCGGACGTTACTGGCACGTTATCCGTTTTCAGTCCATTTTCCTCTTCGAGAATTTGGTACAGTCTTGTTGCTTTCGGTATCCCAACTCCTAGTAAACGGGCTTTTTGAGAGCCTAAAACCGTTCTAGGTTCACCATCTAAGATAATTTTTCCTTTATCCATTACAATAACATGGTTTGCATATCTTGCCGCTAAATCCAGCCGGTGTTCAACTAAAATTACTGTAATGCCTAAAGATTTATTCAGCTTATCTATAACTTCGAAGATTTTTTCAGCGCCCATAGGATCTAGGAAAGAGGTTGGCTCGTCTAGCACCATGATTTCAGGACGCATGGCAATGATGCTTGCAATAGCTACTCGTTGCTGCTGTCCTCCAGAAAGCTCGTCAGGTGCTCTCTCACGCAGGTTATAAATGCCACTGGTCTCTAGCGCCCAGTCTACTTGCTTCTGCATATCCTCTCGTGGAACACCGAGGTTTTCCAGCCCGAAAGCGACGTCTTTTTCAACTGATAGGGCAAACAACTGGTTTTCGGGGTTTTGGAATACTAGTCCAACATGAAGGGTAAGCTTGTGAATTGGATTGCCTGCAACGTTTAAGCCAGCGACTTGGATTTCGCCTGTTAGCTCTCCTTGGTAGAAGTGGGGGATCAAACCGTTAAAACATCGGCAGAGAGTGGTTTTTCCACATCCGCTTGGACCTGTAAGGATGACGAACTCACCTTTTTCGATTTTTAATGAGACTCCGTGGATAGCGGGTTTTGTAGCGTTTGGATACGTATATGTTAAGTCTTTAGTTTCGATGACTGCCAACCTAGGTCGCTCACTTAACTGCCAAACTTTCTTTCATTTAAGAGTAGCTACTTAAAACAGAGTCAACTATTTTTCGGTTTCCGTAGTATTTGCTCTTTTTGACGCGTATGTGTTCAGTGTATTAGAGCAGGGAATAGTGAATTTCGATGTTAGAGAAAAAAGGGATTCGCTTGTTATGGTTCTTTTGCTCCATAGTTGCCGGTGACTTTTACTACATCGTAGATAGTAACCTGACCATCTCCGTCATAGTCGCCTGGGAAACCTCCAAGTTCTTTTCCTACAATGTCTAGAGTGTAGCGGCCTCTCACGTAAGTAATGTTTATGAAAGTATAGGTGTCATTGGCTTCCGGCGGAAGAATTTCTACTTCAGATCCGTTAACAAGAACTTTGAATGGGCCGTCTAGCCAGTCCCTAGGAATCGTTATGTTTAAGATCCCAGAGTAGCCTGCTGTAGCTTTTAAGCTGATTTGTTTGAGGGTTCTGTTAAATTTGAACGAAGCTAAAGTGCAGTCACTAGTTGTAAAAATCGCTTGAGCTGTATCAATAAGTTTCCCACTCAACGAAATCACTTGTCGGCAAAATATTCTTTTGGCACTCCATGGTTCTATTAGCGGGTAATTGTCTCCGTGATGAGGTATCTTTGTGTCACCAATTCCGTCACCAAGGATTCTTCCTCCGCTTCCGTCATCCTGTCCTTCATAGTCACTCCAGTAATTGCCTTCTAAACCATTATCCCAGCTAGTATTGAATGACGTGAAATTCAAGATTGTGTGTTTGTAGCTTGCAAAGTTGTTGTGATGAAGAATTGTTCCATTTGAATTTGAAAAAACTAACGTATGATGTGGAAGCTCTGTTAATGTTGAGAGGTGGTTGCTAGCGATTACGTTGTTATGAGACTGCTCCAGCACAATGCACAATGTATATTTCCCATAAGACGTACTGTTTGTTATTACATTATCAATGATATAATTGCCATCTGAATAACCCAGCCATATGCCTCCCATCACATCGGATTGGCTAAACAGTTTATTGTTCATAATGCTATTGTTTTCTGAACCCGCCAACCAAATTGCAATTCCACCATGAGTATGATGTGATACAGCCACATTTTGGACTTTAGAATTGCTACTAGTGATAAGTTGTATTCCTTGCCAATTACTAACGGAATACATAGGCTCTAGGAGCTCCAAGTCTTGTATGGTTACACTTGTAGACTTTATCACCGATACACATTTGTGGTGATTTTCAAAGGTTATGTTTTGTATGGTTACAATTGTAGAATTCACCACTAATGTGCCTCGGTAGTTACTTTTGAGGCATAAATTCTCTGCGGTAATGTTTCTCGAATTTACAATAGCTACATATCCAGCATCCTTGGGAATTGACTTGTCCTGCTGATCTACAAAGTAACAAATTCGTTTCCCGTCAACGGTATTTGACTCGTCGATGTCTTGGATGAAATGGTCAATGTGTGTAGACAGGCCTTCTACTGCGAAATTCCATGTGTTGCCAATTATCTCGTTATTTCTCAAAGTAATGTTACTCGAATAAAATATGAATAAACCATAGTCACCATTCTGTATCTTTAAATTGTTGATCACAACGTTTGGTGCAGTTATATTAACCACAGCTCCGTACCCCCGACCATTGATAACGGGCTGATGAGTATCATAATTCCTAATTGTCAAAGACTTGTTCACAACCACATGCTCATAGTAAGGAGACGTGTCATTTTCCATAACTTCAATTATATCCCCTGGCTTCACACTAGCGTTGTTTATCGCCTCTTGTATCGTAGCAAAATCTGGGTATGTTGGAGGCTTTGTGGGACCTACGTACCATATTTGCGGGCTATCAGAAGCCCTCATCTGTCGTATTTCAAACACCATCGTCAAAATACTGATCAAAAGCAGAGTCTGTACTATTACTAACATTGCCTTTTTCATTTTTCCTTTCTCCGAAATTCATTATATCTCACAGACTATTATATTTTTTGCACACATCTTCTATCTTTGCATAGATTATATCTACCCTGCACAATTCTGGCTAAATCTATAATAGCAACACCGCTAGAATCATAATATACACACAGAGCAAAATCATTATCGAACCACTAAAAACGAATTTTAAGAGTAGCTGGCCAATCTTCTGAAGAAGTTGCTTGAGTTCACCATTGAGGATCGGAAGTGATCCACAAGGAAAAAAGAGAACAGGTTAAAATTTCATTTTTCCAATGTTTTCATTTATTACGTGGCGAGTGGAGGGGGGAGATAAAGTGAAGAAAAATTCTAGACATTTGTCTAGAATAGATGCCTCACACTCGCCATTATGAATAAATAAACGCTTTAGATATATTTCTTATTCTCAAACAAGAAGCACTTCTGCTATAGAAAAGGATAGTATTCTAGAGACATTGAATAGACAATACAAAATGAAGAAAAGAAATCTCAAGAGTATCCACTTAAAATTCGGTCATGCTTTAGATGTTTTCATGAGTGCACTTTCTCTTAAATGGCGTGTCTACGGTAATCGGTTCCAAATAATGAAGAAAAGAAGGAACAGTTTTCTCAAAACTCATGTGCATGTGCAGAGTTATTTGAGAATGGTCAGTTGAATCTTATTTGAAAATAGAATTTAGAATTCAGAATTTTTATGTCAAGTTCACGAGTTTCTATTTGGATTGGTGACAATTCCGAAATGAAACCGATCTTTGCTTTCAGAATCTTGCTGAAGCATAAAGGATACTCTGAGAAAGCGATTAAAGAGATTTGGAAATGGTATGACTTTTCAGAAAGAAAAGGAGTTAATTTTGGCTAGCGCGGCGCATCAGCTTTTTTTGCACAATCATGGTAAGGGTATTCCGTTCAATGCCAGTGCTCGGGCTCATTTGAATGGTTGATACAGAAAATTGCCTTGATGTATCAATTAATCTTATATAAGGCTTAAACACAAGCTTTGTTTATATTCAGCTGAGTTGGTTGATGCGGATATGAAAAAATTAAAGCCTGTTGACTATAAAATTCTCTTTGAGCTGGTTAAGAACTCCAAAATTAGCGACAGAAAGCTAGCTAAGAAAATCGGGGTTTCTCAGCCAACCGTTACGAGAAGAAGAGCAGGATTAGAAAAGGAAGAGCTGCTTGACTACACTGCAATTCCGAATTTCGAAAAACTTGGTTTTGAAATTATGGCGTTCACTTTTGGTCATTGGAAGCATGGGACATCTCCTGACGAAAAGCCGTCAGAGGCTAAGTCTTTTCTTTCAAAGTATCCAAATATAATTTTTGTCTCTACAGGGCGTGGTTGTGGAATGGATAGAATGTTCGTTTCAGTTCATAAAGACTATACTGATTATGCAGAGTTAATGAGTGCACTTAAAACTGAATGGGGGAAGTTTATGTCCGCTTCTGACACTTTTATTGTCAGCCTCAAAGGGGACAATATTCTTAGAAACCTCACATTCAAATATTTGAAAGATTATATGAAGAAGGTAGGAATTTTTCAAGTTTCATAGTGTTGCGAGCACTATAAGGTTAAGCCTAATTCTAGCCTAACTTCTTTCTTTTCTATGTTTTGGTGGAATAATGTGTAGTGTCAAAACCAATTAGCTCAAATCCCTGTTTTATATAGAAGTTGATGGCTGAAATGTTGCATGTTTGTGTTTTAAGAATCAGCATTCTTGCCCCTCTTTCCTTAGACATCCTAACAGCCTGCTTCATCAACAGTGTTCGGATACCTCTTCTATGAAACTGTTCTTTGACGAAAAACTGCTAAACCCGCATTCTATCATTCCACTTATGATATCCTATCTCAATCCAGCCTACTTGCTCACCATCTAATTCAGCAACGAAAACTCTTGGCTCTTCAACGTATTCCCTGAAAAGCTTAGATTCATGTTTCTCTTCCAGAGTTTTCCCAAGAGGTTTAAGAGTCAACGCTATTTTCCAAGAGTTTGCTTCATGGCAAATCGATAAGTCATAATAGCTGGTGTCATATACCGATACTTCAACTTAGGCAATGAGGCATCGTTTCTCGTAAGTTCAACTACCTTAACTTTCTCTTTAACATCCTGACCTATAGATATCCCAAGGCTCTACACACATAACCATGCCCCTCCCAACCCCTAAATGATAACATGCCATAAACCTATACACGAATGGGAATAAGGGCTAGCAACAATAAGTTATTTCTCAGTATACAATGAAACTGTCTTAAGCTCACTAAAGAAATAGTCTCTATCCTCTTTGCTCTTAATCTGCTCTCCAGCCTCTCTCGCTAAACCAACATACTTCTCACACTCTGCCTTCTCCCCAGCAACAGCACACGCCCTCGCCATCGCCTCGTAAGCAAACACAATGTCAAAGTCGCCAATGTTATTCTCCTTGCAGATTTCTAGACATCTCTTAGCATGGTAGAGTGCTGATTGAGGCTTTTTTAGAACCGAAAATACACGAGAAATCTGCCCCTCACCTCTTTCAAACTCGACAGCTCCTCCAATTACGCGCCAATGAAAACGAGCAGCATGAACCATTTTATCATCTTCTTCTATGACTCTCCTTTCTTATCAAAAAAGCTCTAAACAAGATTGAAACAGTCAACGGCAAGCCCCCTGTGAGATTCTTGCGCTGTGTACCTTTTTTCTTCAGCCATTTTATCACAACCACATTTTGTTTCTTGTTTGCCCTATAATTTGCGTATTTAGAATATTCATAAATTCAGATTCTCTGTGCTCGCCAATTGTTTTTCAGTTTCAATAGTGCCCGTGCAGTCAAGCGTTTTTTAGTTTATCTTTCAGCAATCTAACACAGCGTTTAAAACACGCCTTCAAATCCCCAACTCCATTAACCCCCGCAGCAACCGCGTGACCACCACCCATACCTTGAAGATACTCACCTAACGGCCTTGCCAAGTCACGGCCAAGATGCACGCCAGCTGCACGATAAAATTGCTGAGAAGCTCGTATGCTAATCTTCAGTTTTTCGTCTTTCTGACCTGCTACAATGGCTATGTGGGCGCCTAATGAAATTAAAGCTCTGGCAGCAGAGGCTTGATAGGCGCTGACATGTGAAAAAGCGACAATCCATCTTCCGATTTTAAGAAGTTTGACCCTCTTTGACGCCTTCAACCGCGCTATACGCTCAGATTCGTCCATTGGCAAAGAGAGGAGACTCAAAGCTTCCCGTGCATTTACGCCAGCATCAATCAAATCGGCAACGATTTTGAGGGTTGTTGAGTTTGCCAAAATAAAATGGCGTGTATCAAAGGCTATGCCTAAAAAAAGCGATTTGGCTTCGTTCTCCGTGAATCGAACGTTCATGTTCATGAAAAACCTGTAGATAATTTCGCAAGTGGATGATGCGTTTTCATCTGAAACAGAAAGAGTTGCTAAGCGCTCTGTTTCTGGGTGACTGGCGTGATGATCAATTACGATGATTGGAGAATTGGAAGCTTTAACTCTCTCTGCCCAATCGCCCAACTGTTGAATGGTATTTGTATCCAATAATACAATTGCATCAGCTTCTTCAATCTGGGGGTTTGGCGTTAGTTTTATTGGCAAGGCAGTCAGCAAATGTTTCGATAGGCGGCTGGGACCTTCTGCTGCTGTAATTTCAGTTCGTAAACGGGGACGAAGACGCTCTAGCAAGCAGGAAAAAGCAAAGGCAGCTCCAATTGCATCTGGATCTGCATTATGATGACATAACAAAACGACAAGCTTAGCATTAACCTGGTCTAGAAGAGCAGTTATATCTTGGATTTGCAACTTAGCTCCCTTAAACATTGTTCTATTGCTTCAAAGGCCTTTTCTGTAGCTTCATTAGCAAGTTTTTCCACATTATATGGTTTCATTAAAGGAGACAAAACGAGATCAACGTCAACTGAGACTGTGACAGGTTTGGAGCCAACGGTTTCGACAGTGATGCCCAGCGCCGAGATTTTTCGTTGAGGAACCTTCGATAGAACATAATCTCTGGCAGCTTTTTCCGCAATTTCTGATAATGTCTGCATTTGGTCTTCTGTAAGCTCTGGTATGCCTATCCTTTCCAACAATTTCACCGGAAAGCTAAGGTATTATGGGGCTTGAGGGACCAGAGCTTAGGTCACGTTTAAGCTTTGCTTGTAATTGGTTGAGTTGATTGCGTAGCCTCTCTGCTTGTTTACCTAGCACTTCTGTACGTGTGTCGAGAAGTTCTTTGCGTTCTTTTAGTTCTGCTTCAACCTTGTTTTTCCGAGATTTTACGAGAAGTGAACCGATAGACTTGTAGATTACAGCATTTTTAGTTAGGTTTCCTAATTCTGTTAAAGCTTGTCCTGTCTCGGTTAATTCTAATTCCACCTGCTGTTTCTGGGCTAAGATCGTTTGAAGGTTGCGTTGAAGCTGTTGTAGTTGAAGTAGCCGTTCTTGAACTTTAGGTGGAAGCTGTGATATGTCGCTCATTTTTATTCCTCAAAACGTTGTGTGTAGCTCTTTTTTCAGCAATATAGTCTCGTGTTAATTAAGTGTTTTCACAGATGGCTTGTCTTTTCAAGACTGACAGCCACCTCATATGTATCTTTCACGAGGGCAACCCATCGAAGGTAGGAATTTAGTGTTGCTCTGAGGGCTGAAGTGTCTTTAGCCTCGATTCGTATAGTAAGTTTCTTGCCTTCGCCTTCAACAGAGACTTTCGACCTAGATGTTGTTGGTTTTTTTGTCTCAGGCAGCAGAGCCTTCAACAAGACTTTCAACAACTTCTCTGAAGGAAGTTCGAGATGGATTACTGTGTTTCTCTTCATTTCCGTGGCCTCCAAGTTAAATAGGATATTGTTATTCGTGGGCCGATTTCGATTTTTCGCGGTGTCTGTAAGAATGTGATTTGGATGCGACGTGCAGCGTTAAGTGAAATATCCATTGCTGCTTGTGTGTTTGGAGAGAGTGTTTCATCACTGGTTAGTTTTGGGATGTTGAAGAAGTGAGAAAGAATGTCAGCAAGCTTGCGAGCTTCGAAAGAAATTCCACTCTCGGTTTGAAGAATTAAGGATTTAGCTGCTTTGCTTCGTACATATCCAAATGTTTTTTGAAGTTTCACTTTTCTCACGCACATCAGCGGATAGAACTGAACCAAACCACTACTACCTAATTCAAAAAGGTGAAGTTTTCCTAAGCCGCCTTTCCAGCGATCACAGATTATAACCTTTTCAGCTTCATGTTCCAACGCTTTCTCAGCGAGAGTGTCTAAACTCGATTTGCCACGGTTGATTCTCATAGACCTGGGTATTGAACGCGCAAGGTCATTACAAAACGTTCTCATCATCTGTGTTGGATTACGCGAAGTAGTGATTAGGATTTTTGAAGGCTCTGCACTTTTCAAAGCTCGATCTGCTCCTAAGGTTAAATAAAAATTAGTTGCAGTTTCTAAAGCTTTGTGAAAGCTATATCTTCTCTGTCTTTGTAGATCCGTCGCCTAGAGTAGACAATTTACAATACGCTTCTATTAGTCTCTAAATAGCATTTTTTCCACCTATTGCTATGGGTCTTCAAATTCCTTCCCATAGCTTGCACATATTCTTACTACATCGAATATGTTGATGGCTCCATAGGGCTTTTTTATGTCGCAGTGGGGATTCCAGTTATCGTCTCCAGGTTTAGAGCCGTAAGCGTCACATGCCAAAACAACGTCGTAAAGGTCAATCTTTATATCATGGTTAACGTCTCCAGAGTTCCAATAGGGGTTCATTAAGGGATAGTCATCTTCCACGAACAATCCCGTACATTCGCCACCATATGGAGTGTCGCCGACTCCGTCTCCGTCACGTCTTCTCCAGTATACTCCCACCAATAGTTGCCTTCACAACCGTTATCCCAAATGTTTTGTCCATCATCCCACGCGTTCATTGGGCGGTTGTATAAGAAGTTGTTGTGGTAGATGATGTTATCTTCAGTATCACCATATAACTCAAAGCCTGCCCCTGTCCAAAAGGGACTAAAAGTATACTTTATAGTATTGCCTGTTACGGTGTTAAATCTGGAACCAGAGAAACCCATGCCCCAAAGGTAGTTAAACGCCACCATGTTATCTTCAATGGCGTTGTGGTTTGAAGAAGCCAAAAAACATCCCAATACAGGAGTTGTTTGTTATAACATTGTCAATGATGCTGTTCCAATAGAATGGTCTAAGCCTATGCCAGAATAGCATTTCATAGCAACGTTGCCACTGACTGTACAGCCCATTGCCACTAGATCAATGCCGCTACCTGTACTATTTCGAACGGTGAAGCCGCTCAGACTAACATTGTCTGCAACTATCGAAACCACATTGCCCATGTGTCCGCCTCCATCAATAATCGTCGTTTTAACATATTCTCCAACCAGCGAAAATATCTTGTTCACTCGCACATTTTCCTCGTATATTCCCGGCGAAACCAGAACAGTGTCACCCGTAGTTGCCGCTTTTATGGCTCCTTAAATCGTGGGGTAGTCTTGCGGCACCCTGACAACGTTTGAAGCAGTGACTTCCTCAAACCCGGCAGAACTATAGCCAAACAAAGGCAAAGACACCAAAAAAGAAAACACTAACAAAACCAGTACAGCAACACACATCACCCACAAAAGAAAACGACACAAAGCCTACACAATAAAAATATATGCAATTAGCAGCTTAACAATTTTGTGTTTCAAATAAAAATACGCCAAAAACGCATCTATCAAACACATCTCAACCAAAATAAAATCCCAAAATCTAGAATCTCACATGCTACACATAGACAATCTTTTAAAACTCAATATCCCTAAAATAATCTCACTACACAAAAAGGTGAAACCAAACATGGTAAAAGTAAACGACGTCGAAGTCCCCGAAGGATTATACTACACAAAGGAATACGAATGGGTAAAAATCGAAGGCGACAAAGCCCGCATAGGTATAACAGACCATGCCCAAAAACAACTACGCGAAATCGTCTACGCAGAACTACCCACAGAAGGCGAAACAATAATCCAAAACGAACCATACGGCACAGTAGAATCCGTCAAAGCAGTCTCAGACCTCATAGCACCCCTAAGTGGCACAATCGAACAAGTAAACACCGAAGTCCAAAACAGCCCAGAACTCCTCAACCAAGCACCCTACAACAAAGGCTGGCTACTCGTAATAGCCCCCAGCAACATGGATGAACTAAAAAACATAATGAACCACACCCAAGCAGTAGAGTGGCACAAAAGTCTCTAAAAGAAGGCCGAGACAATGACTCGAAAAATAGTTATTATCGGCGCTAATGCTACTGGCGTTGACGCAGCCTCAGTTGCCAGAAAAACTGACCGCACTGCCGAAATCACACTCATAAATAAAGAAAGACATAGCGGATACTCTCGCTGTGGCTTACCCTTTGTCATCGGCGGCCACATACCAAACTTCAGCGATCTCATAGTTTTTCCCCCAAACTTCTACCAAATGATGAAGCTAAACCTAAAAACAGAAACAACAGCCACAAACATAAATCCCACAAACAAAACAATCGACATAACCGACAAAACTGGCAACACAGAAACTATACCCTACGACAGCTTAATCCTCGCCACAGGCGCTTACTCCTTCATCCCCCCAATAAAAGGCAGAGAAAAGCAAGGCGTGTACTCTCTCCGCACAATAGAAGATGGCCTACAAATTGACCAAGCAATCAGAAATGGAGCAAGAAACGCCGCCATCATCGGCGCCGGACTAATCGGCTTAGAGACAGCTGTGGCTTTGAAGGAAAGAGGATTAAACACGACAGTAATAGAGCTCTTACCCCAAGTCCTGCCTGTTATGCTGGACAAGGACATGGCGAAGCTTGTCCACGAAATGCTTGAACAAAAAGGATTAAGGATAATCGTAGGAAAAGGCGTTGACGAAATTCTCGGAGCAGAAACAACGGCAGCTGTTTCAGTTGCAGGTGAACAATTCCCAGCTGATATCGTAGTAGTGGCAACAGGAGTCAGAGCTAACACAGAACTCGCAACAAAAGCAGGCATAGCCACAGGTGAAACAAGAACCATAAAAACAAATGCAAGAATGGAAACAAACATCAAGGACATTTACGCTGCAGGCGACTGCGCTGAAAGCATCAACATAATCACCAAAAAACCGGCATGCCCTCAACTGGGTACAGTAGCAGTGAGACATGCAAAAGTTGCAGGAATCAACGCTGCAGGAAGCTACGCATTATTCACAGGAGTTCTCGGCTCAGCAGTAACACAATTCTTCGACACACAAATAGGTGCCACGGGTCTAACAGAATTCTTCGCAAGAAGAGACGGAATAGAAACCGTCGCTGGAACAATCACTTCGAAAACAAGAGCAGACTATTATCCCGGCGCTAAGCCAGTAAAAGTGAAACTGATTGTCGAAAAAGAATCCCAACGAATCATCGGAGGCCAAATTATAGCTGGAGAAGAAGTCACTCAACGCATAAATGCACTATCCTTCGCCATACAAAAACAGATGACTATCCGAGAGCTAGCTAAAGCAGACACAGCCTATGCACCGCCATTGAACGAAACATGGGATCCCATGGTCTTAGCCGCAGAAGTGGCACTGAGGAAACTCCGCTAAAAACACAATTTCCTTCTCCTTTCCTGAAGAATCTTATAAACTGTAGGAAAATTAATATGGAAAGTGTATTTACAATAATGCAAAACTATGAAACAATGGTGATCTAGAATGGCAATAAAAGTAGCTATAAACGGATTTGGCAGAATTGGACGCTTACTCTTCAGAGCTGCCACGGAAAGAAAAGCCAACATAGACTTCGTAGCAGTAAACGACCTCGCCCCCCCAGAAACCCTAGCATACCTCCTCAAAAATGACTCAGTGCATGGGCACCCCCCATTTGACGTAAAGGTTGAAGCGGATAAGATAGTTGTAGACGGCAAACCGATAAAAGTACTCTCAGAAAGAGATCCAGGTAAATTACCCTGGAAGAATCTAAGCGTTTACTTGGCAGTCGAATCAACCGGCTTATTCACAGACAGAGAAAAAGCTTCACTGCACTTGCAAGCAGGCGCCACGAAAGTCTTAATTTCCGCACCCGCCAAAAACCCTGACATTACCTTAGTGTTAGGCGTAAACCACGAAAAATACGACCATGCAAACCACAACATTATCTCAAATGCTTCGTGCACAACAAACTGCGTCTCTCCAGTTGCCAAAGTATTGAACGACAACTTCGGCCTAAAGAAGGCACTCATGACAACTGCCCATGCATATACAAACGACCAAAGAATCCAAGATCTGGTCCATAGAAAACTCCGCAGAGGCAGAGCAGGAGCAGTATCAATCATACCTACAACAACGGGCGCTGCTTTAGCTGCTACAGTCGTACTTCCAGAACTTTCAGGAAGAATGAATGGTCTTGCTTTAAGAGTTCCAGTGCCAAATGTCTCAATAGTTGACCTTACGGTGTTGCTAGAAAAGGAAACAACAGCAGAGGAAATCAACGCTGCATTCAAGGCAGCTGCTGAAGGACCGCTCAAGGGAATAATGGACTATACAGAAGAACAGCTTGTTTCAGTTGATTTTAACCACAATCCATACTCTGCAACGATCGATGGGCCATCCACGATGGTAGTTGGCGGTAACCTGGCAAAGGTGCTTGCCTGGTACGACAATGAATGGGGCTTCTCCTGCCGCATGAGTGAACTCGTGGAACTCATAGGCAAGAAAGCCTGCCTCTGAACAAAATCCAAAATACTTTCCTAAAATGTCCTTGGAGGCATTCGCCCTCTTTTTTTTGGTTGGTAAAAAAGATGAAAAAAATCTTAACTATGAATGATTTCGATTTCATAAATAAAACCGCTCTGGTAAGGGTGGACTTTAACTCTCCAATTGACCCTCAATCAAAGAAAATTCTTGAAGACGTAAGAATCAGATTCAGTGGAGAAACAACAATTAAGGAACTTGCCGAGGAAGGCGCAAAAGTGGTGGTGCTGGCACATCAGGGAAGACCGGGAGAACCCGACTTCATCTCACTTGAGCAGCATGCAAAGATTTTAGGCAAAATGCTAAACAAAACCGTCAAGTATGTGGATGACCTCTTTGGAGAAAAAGCAAAGAGAGCCATTAAAGACTTGAAAAGTGGGGAAATTCTGGTTCTAGAAAACGTTAGAACATACCCCGAAGAACGAAAGAAAGGAACACCAGAAGAACACGCAAAAACAGATTTTGTTAAATCACTAACGCCTCTAGCTGACGTGTTCGTTAACGATGCTTTCGCGGCAGCTCACCGCGCCCATGTCTCCATCGTAGGCTTCACAGAAGTATTGCCGAGTGTTGCGGGTCGTATTATGGAGAGAGAACTCAACGCCTTAAGCAAAGCCCTTGAATTGCCAGAAAAGCCTTGCGTCTACATTATAGGTGGCGCAAAAGCAGACGATGCTCTAAAAATTTCGAAGCATGTGTTGGACAACAACATCGCTGACGACGTTTTGACAGGTGGCGTGGCAGGTCATTTGTTCCTAGTTGCAAAGGGCGTGGACCTTGGAAAACCAAACATAGAGTTTCTGGAGAAGAAGAAGTTGATGAGGTTCGTTTCAGGCATCAAGGAATTTGTAAAGAGCTATCCGAACCAAATTAAGACACCTTACGACCTAGCTGTAGATGTAGACGATAAACGGAAAGAAATAGCTGTAGAAGAACTTCCGACAAACTATCCAATCTATGATATCGGAACAAAAACTATCCAACACTACAGTGAAATAATACGAAAAGCCAGATCCATCGTGATCAGCGGACCTGTGGGAGTCTTTGAAAAGGAAGAATTCATGAAAGGAACTAAAGAGATCCTAGAGGCCACAGCGGAGTCAAAAGCATTCTCTCTTGTTGGAGGAGGCCACACAGTGGCGGCAGTTGAACAATTAGGGCTTGAAAAGAAAATGGGCTACGTAAGCACTGCTGGCGGAGCATTAATAGAGTTTCTAATGGGCGAAAAACTGCCTGGAGTGGCTGCCTTGGAAGCAGCAGCAAAAAGACAATTCTAAACTCTCTTTTTTTCTAGTATCCTTCGATGGTGCAGTGTTTCTTAAGGTATTCCTCTGATTTGTCTTCCAACGTTCGTTTTAGCAAGTCTGTTCGTATACTTAGGTACTCATCTCGCAGTATATCAAAGTGGAAGCCGTCCCATTTTCGTCCATTAACGAACGCAGCTTGTCTCATTATTCCGCCTTTTTTGAAACCACAGGCTTCCAGAGCTTTATGAGCACGACGATTGTATTCTACGCTCCATGCCTCGCACCGTTCCGCATTCAATTGGTTGAAGGACATTTCTAACAAAGCCACTGTAATTTGTCGCCCTAACCCTTTCCTCCACAGTTCCTTCTTGCCAATATACGTTCCAATATCTGCAGTTTTCACATTTCCCCATTCTCCTCGCCGCAGCTTAGCAATTCCAATAGCCTCTTTCGAATCAACAAGTTCAATGATAAGGTGAAGGCTTTTCTCATCTTTCACCCATTCTTCATATTGTTTCTCTAACTGCGCCATGTTCACAAAGTTCATAGGCTTGCTTCTTGAGTACATTATTAGTTCAAAATCGTTTTCCCACTCATGCAGCAATCTCAAATCTTCTTTTTCTGTAGGTCTAAACCGAAGGTTTCCAAACTCGAACATGGTATCCACACGCAAATCCACAATGCTTTACACGATGAGCTTATTAACTTTAATCTTGGATGAGGGACAGCTAGAGCGGGTTTTCTAATTAGTCGTCTTTTTAAGATTTTATTTCAGGCTTCTGAGAGACTATCCTCTCCAAGCTTTTTACGAACTTGGTTTCTAATAATTTGTTTACGTTTCCCATCGAGTCCTCTAGCTTATGATCGAATTTTATTTCTCCCAGAAAGGACAGGTTGTGCTTTTCAACGTTTTCGCGGATGAATGACGAATCGGTCATTTTCATGTTCTCTATAATACCAATGATGGACACCTTCAAGTCTTTCAGTAGTTCCATCAATTTTCTAACTGTCTCAAACACCACTTTAGATGAAGTTGTCACAACGAGGAAGTTAATGTCTTTAACGAGTCTTATCATGTCCAATGTCGCGTCTCCGATGCCCGGAGGCATATCAATCACAAGAAAATCCAGCGAGCCCCACTGAGTAATAGCCAGCAGCTCTATTATTGCATTAGAGATGTCGACGCCTCTCAAGGGTGATGGCGCGTCACCGGAATAGTAGATGATTGACATGTACATTAAACCGTGAGCTACGGGTGGGATGATTCCTTTTTCCTCTTTAGGATATGATCCCTCAATTCCCAGTATCACGTGGGTAGATGGGCTGGTGAAGTCTAAGTCCAGCAGACCTACTTTGAAGCCGCTTCTCGAAAGTGTAAGCGCCAAGGTGGATGCGATCAAGCTTTTGCCTACTCCCCCTTTGCCACTTGACACTGCTATCATCTTTCCTATTTTTGCCAATCTTTTGTTGATGACGTTTAGTCTGGAATCAACCATGGCTATTTCACCCCTTTTATTGATTCCAACCAAACTCCGCGTCCAACTAGGATTTCAAAGTCTGGGCTGCTGCATTTAGGACATTTTATGTATGTGTGGGCGATTTCGGGGATAAAGTGGATTGCTTCTGATACGTCTTCTTCTAGGTTTTCCGCGTCAAAACTCCATTGGCGCCCACAAACTTTGCATTTCAATTCAGCCTTTATAGTTTCAAAATTGAACTTCGCGTTTTTGAGAAGGGGAGATTGGAGTTGAGATAGAGCGAATTCGAATATCTCTTGATCTATTTGTTGCAGTTCGCCAATCTTGATGTTTACTTCAGCGATGTCTTTTAGCCTTTCTTCTCCGGCTATTTTGAGAATTGTGGAAATCACTGCTTCTGCTAAAGCCCATTCGTGCATACTGATCCTTCAGGTTAATTGTGCTTTAAAAGTATCGTAACTTCATATGCAACTGAGACTTGGTCTGCCTAGTTTGATCTCAATTTTTCTTATCAAACCGAAAAGATGTTCAGCCTAACTTCTTCTACTCCTTTTCTGGCTTTCAGCTTTTTGGCTAATTGTTTTATTTTCTCAGCTTCTCCTTTTACTGCTATTGTTTCTAAGCACTTTTCTTTGGTTAAATGGACGTGTATCGTGGCACAAATTATAGATTCGAAGTGATGCTGGGTGTCTGTTAGATCGGATTCTAACTCTCTTGTTTCATGGTTGTATATTATAGTTATTGATCCAGCCCTTGTTCCTTTCACGTCTGCAAGCCATTTCTGTTCGTTAACAAAAGTGCGAACGGTGTCGTGAATTGCTTTTGATCGGCTTTTGTACCCTATGTCTTCAATAACTTTGTCAAAGTCCGAAAGAAGTTCAGAAGGAAAAGTAATGCCTATACGAACAATCTTTCCCATATCTCTTCACTACTCGAATAATGGTTTAGGGATCTTGGCTTTTATTTCTTAATGTCGTTTGCATAATCAGTATTAGACTTGTGAAGAGTATTTTTTCTTCTTTTGTTTTTTCTCAGGTTTCAAGGTCTTATTTGATATCTCTTTTATCAATGGTTCATCAGCTAATCCTTCGATCTTTGCGTCTGGATCTTCTTCTTTAACTCACTTCTTAAGGCAGCTTTGTCTACGTTTCCTTGCGTTTGAACTTTGACGTGTGGTTTTCCGTTGGTTTCATAGGTGATGGATATGGAGTATCCTGAATTGGATGCTGATGGAGAGTTGTTGTCTAGTAGAAAGTTTTCTTCGAAGAAGACAAAGTGTTGTTTTAAACGCTGCACATAGGTTTAATAGGGTGTTGTGTATAAGCAGTGAATGCATGCAAGAACTAGTTTTTCTGCATTGAGTAATATAGGAGTTGAAATAGCGAATGAACGAAAGAGAGATGCATAAGGCAGTTTGTGCTGATTGTGGAAATGAATGTGAAGTTCCCTTCAAGCCTGACGGAAGTAGACCAGTATACTGCCGAGAATGTTATTCTAAGCGAAGACCACAAAGAAATCAAAGAAGATATTAAGCTCACAAGCTAACATCTGTTCTTTGTTCACCAACCATTTTTTCTCTTTTTAGTATTATTATGTATGTATTCTATACAAATTAGGTTACCCACGGAGAAACTATTAGGCGCGCACGTACGTATGTACTAACAATGACTCTTCACTCTTGAAGCGTAGAGTAAAATAGCAGATAATGTATACTGCGCACCTACGTTATGGTAAGTGTGGGTAATGCCTAGGGACACTGTTTGCAGCGCCACATTGGACGATAAGAGTCCGAATACAAAATTATTTACGAAGGAGAGACTTTCTATTTCTGCAGCGTTAAATACAAGAAGAGGTTTAAGAGAAATCCAGCTAAATTCGCAAAGTAGAATGGAATACACGCGCCTCTTGAATTTTTAATGCGCGCGTAGAAGCTGTTGTTTCTGCAAAAATAGAGTGGATAGGCGGATCTGTTTTCTCCAATGGTTCTATTTTTTAATTGTAATTTCCATTGTTGAGACGTTTCTCGGGTTTCCGCCTTCTCTGGGTGTGATTTGTTCGGTGCCGATGGAGATGGCGTGGACTTTGGCGTCTTTGAAGAATCGGTTGCGGAGGATTTCGGCAACATCAACGGCCGTGCTTATAGCGCGGCCGCGCGCTTTCAGGATGACTTTATCCGTGTCACTCATATTGAAAGCTGTGATGACTGCCATGACATAGTTCATTGGAGGTTTGTTTCCAATGTAGACTGTGTTTTGGTCTTTGCTTGCTTTGGGAGGTGCTCTGCGGCTTTTAACTTCTTTTTCCTTTGCAGCTTCTTCGCTTTCCACTTTTTCAGTAGATGCCTCGTTTTCGATTTGTTCTTTGTTTGACATGTATTTACACCAGTTGTTGTTATGGCTTGTTCATATGAAGCATGTGGCTTAAATGTTATGGTGTAAGGAGCCGACACAAACAGGCGCGCGTATGAGCATGACAAAATCAATAAAGAATGTGCGTGCATCGTGGAGACAATTCTTTGCGCATATCGCTCATTTCTTTGAATCGACTTTCACCATAAAAACAGTGTTTTTGCCTTCGTGACTCCTTTCACATAGTATCGCCAAAGTTTTTCCATCTTCGCTAATCCACACGCACTTGCCGAAGTGCCCCGCTTCCGGATGAAACTTCCCACCTGCAGGAATCTTCACCCTATCCCCAACTTCAATTTCCATCATCAACACACCCCCCTAAACATGCGACGACCAGCTTCAAAACAACAATCATGCAGCACACGGCTTCCTCCATCTCAATAACCACCACAACTATTAAACCTTACATAAAGACACGCGCGCAATAAACATTTAGCGATAAGTTCTTTTACTTACGACTTTAACCACACCCCATAGGAAATCCTGTTTCAATTACAAACATTCCTTTTTATTCGAACTAAAACTGACATCAAAAAGTAAGCTGCAACTTAAGAATAGCCTAATAGAATAGTCTAGTCACTGTACCAAACACACACTCACAAAGAACGCACGTTTTTGGTAGCGGGGCGTAGATTTGAACTACGGATCTCTGGGTTATGAGCCCAGCGGGTTAAACCTGGCTACCCCACCCCGCTTCCCCTTTCAAGTTTGATATAGCATGCCTTAAATGTTTTGAGGTGTCATTGCGTGCGAAAAGCATTATAACATCCATCATGCTTCTTTTAGCTGTGCATAAATTTGAAAAAATCATATATCCATCAAAGATTTCATCCAAAACTTGACAGACCCATCTTCATAGAGGGACTGCCTGGGTTTGGGAATGTGGGTAAAATTACAGCACAACTGCTAATTAAGTTCAGTGAAGCGAAACTGTTCGCAGAATACTACTCCCCATTTTTCCCCGACTACGTTGTTCTTAGTAATCATGGAATTTGCAGTCCTCCGCGTTACGAATTTTATGCACCTCCATCTGGAAATAAGTTGAGTGTAGTTGTTTTGACAGGAGATTCGCAGCCTCCATTGGATAATGTCTTGGCTCATTATGAAATATGCGAGGAGGTTTTAGATTTTGTGCAGAAGCTAGGCTGCAATTTTGTAGTAACTGTTGGTGGTGTCCCTGTTTCGAGTGAAAAAAAGGACGTCTATGTAGCAACCACATCAAATGAGCTAGCTGCAGAAGTTATGGAAAAAGGCGGCATAATCTATAGGCAAGGTCGAATTATGGGCGCTACTGGGTTGTTATTGGGTCTAGCTAAAGAGCGGGGATGGAATGGTTTTTGTCTTTTGGGCGCGACTAGTGGGTTACGGTCGGATAAAGATGCAGGATTTGCAGTGTTCAAGTTATTGATGAAAGCTTTGGGGCAAGAGGTTCAACAAGCACTGTAGAATATAAAAAGAAGAAAAAGGTTAATAGTGAAGTTAAAAGTATGTTTTCCGAATGGAGGACATTTGTTTGGCGAAAACTAGTAGCAGATTTGTAAGACACGAAGTTAAGCAAGTGTTGTACGCGGTTTTGGCTGCAATACTGTGTTTTGTTGGACCGACATATTTTGTAGTCGTGATAAGTAAGGTTATTCCTCAAATATACGCGATAATTTTAGGTTTCATCTGTTTCCTAATTGGAATTGTTTTTGTTCTTCAACTAGTTAAAGAATGAATTTTAAATTTTGGCATCTATTCAACCGTGACTTTTTCCCTTTTCCTTCCATAAGCTGGGAAGATTGCAGAATGCTCTTGCACCCAGTGTCGTCGATTCTTCTAAAGTTACCCTAAGTTTTGCTTCATAGCCATTACTAACTGTCGGCAAATTCAGCTTTTCCAACGTAACGTTTGCAAGTGTAAAGTTTAACCCAGTTGGTGTAATGGGAAAGTACATTAGGGTGCTCAACGTCTTCGAGTCCTCAACATTCAATTGTACCTCGAAAGGTTCACTGGACTTACAGTCTGACGCGTCTATTGTATGTACATGTTTTTTGTCCATGACAGTTAGTTGTTCCAATCTTTTGGCTTATCAAGTTCAGCTAAGAATAGCCTTCTTAACCGCTCAAAATGTCATAACCTCCTTAAACTCGGATACAGCTATGGATTTCTTAAATTCTTTCTGAATTAGGGCTTCTGCTCCTTTTCTCGTACAAATAGCAATAAAAGAGTTGCTAGGAATGTTAAGATGAAGGAAAAGTAGAATGGGGTATACGTTCCGAAATGTGCCCACAAAATTCCAGCAATTATAGAAGCGGGTAAAGCAAATAGTCCTACAACAAGTTGGTAAGTACCCAGTACGCTTGCTCGGTATTTTTCAGGTGCAAGCTCGGAAACGAAGGCTCTTTGGACAGGCTCTGCTGCTGTTTTGTGTAAACCATATAGAACAAATAAGAGTACTATTGCTGTTAGAGAATTGGCATAAACGAATCCCCAGCATAATGCTCCCCAGAAAACGTAAGATGTGAGCAAAACTGCTTTTCTGCCTGTTATGTCTGCTAGTTTTCCGAAAGGTAGCGACATAAGAGAAGCAATCGCGGTGAATATAAGATAGAAAACTGCTACGTTAGGGATTTCGAAGAGGGGAAAAGGAATTTTAAAACCGAGATTATATGCGTAGATGAGTAGGAAAGA